>USIM01000126.1 GCA_900554675.1 uncultured Sutterella sp. | reverse complement strand
TAGATAGAAAAATGCCTCTTTTTCTTTCTCTCCTTTAAAATGAATGGATTGATTTTGATTTTTCTTAGATTGGAGCAGTAAAAGCATGTCAACCACTCTTTTGACATTGGAAGAGCTCGCCGAACTTGAAGAACGCCAATCCGGCATTCTCCCTGAAGGTACTTTGATGGATCGTGCGGGTTTTGTCGCCGCCAACTGGATTGATGACCAGTGTGACGCTGCCAGCACCATTGTGATTCTTTGTGGTCCGGGTAACAACGGCGGTGACGGTTTTACCGCTGCCTTGCATTTAAAGAGCCGTGGTCACAACGTCATTTGCGTCTTAGTCGGCTGCACCAAGCCCAAGACCGCCGATGCCTTACGCGCCTACAACAAGTGGTTGGAAAAAGACGGCATTGTCATTGAAGACCCCTACATGGCTCCGAAGGCCGATGTGGTGGTCGACGCCATGTTTGGTACCGGTATCAAGAAAGCCATTTCAGGCGACTTCATCGATGCTGCTCTTTGGTTTAACGAACGTCAAGCCTTACACATGTCTATCGACGTCCCGAGTGGTTTGGATGCAGAAAAAGGCACATGGGTCGGCGGCATCAAGGGTTGCATTGCCGACATGACGTTAAACCTTATCTGCGCCAAGGCCGGTTGCTTCATGAATGAAGGCAAGGACGCCAGCGGCATGGTGACGCTTTCTGAACTTGACCTCTCCGTTCCCCTTTCCAACTTAAGTTTGATTGATACGGACCACTTCAAACACGTTCTTGAATTGCGCAAGTACAACTCCCACAAAGGCGCGTATGGTCACTGTGTTGTGATCGGCGGTGCTAAGGGTAAAGTGGGCGCAGCAATGCTTGCTGCTCGTGCTGCTCTTCGCATGGGTGCCGGTTCCGTCACGGTTGAATTAATGTATGACAACGGCCCCTCTTTTGACCCGGTTCAACCCGAATTGATGGTCACGGATGAACCCGTTGATCTTTCCACGGCCGATGCCATCGTGATCGGTTGCGGTTTGGGCTTTGATGAAAAGGCTAAGAAGCGCTTGGAAGATGCCGTTGCTACGAATAAGCCTTTGATCATTGATGCTGACGCCTTAACCTTAATCAGCCAAGACCAAGCGTTGGAAGACCGCGTGTTAGCCCGTAAGGCTCACACGGTGTTAACGCCGCACCCGGGCGAAGCCGCTCGTATGCTCAAGCGTGATGTGAAGGAAATCCAAGCCGACCGCGTCACGAGCGCTCGCGAATTGTCCATCCAAACCGGTGCCATCGTTGTCTTAAAGGGCACGGGCACGGTGGTAACGTTGCGCAGCTCTCGCAGCTGGATTAACCCCACGGGCAATGCCTGCTTGGCCACGGCCGGCTCCGGTGACGTTTTAGCCGGCATGTTAGGTTCCTTGTTTGCTCAACAATTTGACTTGGTGAGCGCCACCTTGGGTGCTGTGTGGTTGCACGGTGAATCCGTTCGTGCTCGTAACACGGGCATTGTGGCCACCGACATCATCGATCGCTCCGCTCGCGCTTTGGAAATCTTGCGCTGGGGTGGCAATCCCGATGACTTGATCGACCCCTATGACGAAAGCGAATTCGTCTTGGATGAAGACGGCCCGGGCGAAGCCATTGCACGCACGATGGGTAGCGAACATTAAACCCTCCGCTATCCAAAACCATAACCCGAATTCAGATAACGAATTCGGGTTATTTTTTGCGCAAAACTCCACGAAAAAACCGGTGGAAAAAATTTTCGCACCGGTTTTTCGTGGTTAGCCTTTAAAAGACTTATTCTTGGTCTTCAGCGGGCTTATAGTTCGCCTTGTATTCATCCTTTAGGATTTCCACACCAAACTTTTCTTCCAAAGCGGCAAGGAAAGCAACTTGTTCAGGACGGCTGTAGATTTGAGCAAGTTCGGCCTTACGCATCGTGAGCTCTTCAGGTGCCACGGGCGTAACCTTGTTGTCCAACACATTGATGATCATGTAGCTGCCGTCAACCGTTTGCAAGCCCGTGTAGACCGGCAAAGATTGTGCAACAGGACGCAAGGCGGCGTTGATGACATCAAAAGTCATGTTTTCCGGCTTTTCACGAGAAATCGTGATCTTCTTACCGAATTTAGCCGTGCTCTTTTCACCCTTTTGGAGTTGAGCCAAAACCTTCTCGCCTTCAACCTTGGCCATTTCAGCCATCTTTTGCTTGGTCAAAGCGGTCTTGATGTTACCCTTGACGGCTTCATACGTTTCCGTGGTCTTCGGGTGGTGCTTAACAACACGAGCTGCCAAGAGCGTGTTCGGAGCGATTTCGATGGCATTCGTATTGCGCTTATCGTCCAAAACGTCAAAGCTATAGAGACCTTCGACCACATGAGCCGTGATCACATCATCATTATGCGTACGCGTGATGTTTTGAGCCGTTTGAAGCTTCAAGTTGAACTTTTCAACCACCGGTTGCAAAGATTCGCTTTGCTCATAGACCATGTTAGAGAAGTTTTCAGCATCTTCGGCAAACATTTGCATAGCAGCTTGTTGAGCATACAAAGCATCAATTTCCTTACGGACATCGGCCATGGGCTTAGCGGCGGCGGGCTTCACATCCGTCACCATGATGATGTGATAGCCAAAGTCGGTCTTGACGGGAGCCACAAGGTCGCCCTTCTTAGCCGTGAAGACTGCCTTTTCAAACTCAGGCACCATCATGCCCTTTTGGAAAAAGCCCAAGTCACCACCGTTGCGGGCGCTACCCGGATCTTGAGAATTGGTCTTTGCCAATTGGGCAAACTTCTTCGGATCGGCCTTTAATTGGGCGTAAAGGTCATCGGCCTTTTTCTTAGCGTCTTCAGTCTTATCGCCTTGAGCAGCAATCAAGATATGAGAGGCACGACGTTGTTCAGGCGTAGAGAAGCGTTGCAAGTTTTGTTCGTAGAAGGTCTTGGCGTCTTCATCGCTTGCCTTGATGTCCTTATAGTTTTCAGGCGATAAGACAACGTATTCGATATCAACGCTTTCTTCAACAGCAAACAAAGCCTTGTTCTTTTCGTAATAGGCCTTCATTTCGTCTTCAGAGACTTGAACCTTCTTAGCAAAGGTATCAGGCTTGATGCTGTAAGTACGAATACCACGCTCTTCAGACAAGAGGTCATGAATACGCGTTGCGACCGTTTCAGAACCCAACGTCGTTGCGGCAACGGAATTCAAAAGAATTTCACGAGCCAAGTCACGACGCAATTCATAAACGAAATACTCATCACTCTTACCCGTGGCATTTAGGAATTGCTTATAGGCTTCTTGGCTGAAAGCGCCATTGCGTTGGAAAGCAGGAGCCGTCTTAATCAAATTCACGGCATCGGCTTCGCTCACGTTGATGTAGCTTTGGGCCATTTCCAAAGACAAAACGCGATCGGTAATCAAACCGGCCAAAATGGACACTTTGGCTTCTTGCGTATCCAACATATTGGCATTGAAGTTGTTGCCCATTTGACGGCGCAAGTTGTCTAAATACGTGCGCTTGGCATTATTGAAGTCTTCAACCGTAATCGTGGTATCACCAACCTTGGCAATATCATTTTCGGAATCGGACATGCGGTTATAACTGTAGATACCCGTAACAACGAAGGACGGAATGATGAAAATCATGGCTATGAACATCATCCATCGCTTGTGCGTGCGAAAAGCCTGAAGCATTTTTGCA
>USIM01000125.1 GCA_900554675.1 uncultured Sutterella sp. | reverse complement strand
GCGTTAAAGAATATCAACCTCAATATTGCGGAAAAGAAAGTTACGGCTTTCATCGGTCCGTCCGGTTGTGGTAAATCTACTTTATTGCGTACGTTTAACCGTATGTTTGATCTCTATGAAGATCAACGTGCTGAAGGCGAAATTTGGCTCGATGGTGAAAACATTGTCACCAAAACCGATGGCATCGATCGATTGCGTGCCACGGTTGGTATGGTGTTCCAACGCCCGACGCCTTTCCCGATGTCCATCTACGACAACGTTGCCTACGGTGTTCGTCTTTTTGAAAATTTGAGTAAAAGCGAGCTTGATGATCGTGTCGAATGGGCACTTAAAAAAGCCGCTCTTTGGAATGACGTTCATCACAAGTTGACGGAATCCGGTTTTGCCTTATCTGGCGGTCAACAACAACGTTTGTGTATTGCTCGCGGTATCGCCGTTCGCCCTGAAGTGATTCTTTTTGATGAACCGTGTTCTGCATTGGATCCGATCTCTACGGCAAAAATCGAAGACCTTATCAATGAATTGAAAAACGACTACACCGTTGTCATCGTGACGCACAGCATGCAACAAGCTGCGCGTATTTCGGACTACACCGCCTTTATGTATTTAGGCGAACTTGTGGAATTTGGTGAAACCGAAAAAATCTTCACCCATCCGGATAAAAAAGCCACGGAAGACTACATCACGGGACGTTTCGGTTAAAGAGGCAAAAATGATCTTATCTCAACAATCTCATCTTTTACGTCAATACGACCAAGATATTGAAGAACTCAAGCACCTCTTGATCAGCATGGGTGACTTGGTGGTTGATCAAATTGACGATGCCAGTAAAGCTTTTAAAACGAACGATATCGACTTAGCACAAAGCGTTTGTGACCGCGATGCTGCCATTAACGCATTGGAAGTCGCTATCGACCGTGCCTGCACGCTTTTGATTGCAAAGCACCAACCGCGTGCGAGCGACTTGCGCTTGGTCTTTGGTATCTCCAAGATGGCCACGGACTTCGAACGTATGGGCGACCAAGCTCGAAGCATTGCTCGCGTTTCTCGCAGTGATTTGCCTGAAGACTTGATTGAACAACTTTCGTCGACGAACATTATTGAAAACAGCCGTAAAGTCGTGAATCTTGCACTTTTGGCCCTCAAAAACCTTTCTGAAACGGCGGCTGTCAATACGCTTCGTGCCGACGGTGACGTGGATAAAAGTTATGCCGACGGTTTTAAGATTTTGAGTAAATTCCTTAAAGACCATCCGGAACACATTGAACCTGCCATGTCTTGTTTGTCGTTGATTCACGCCTATGAACGTTTGGGCGATCACGCAACCAATATTGGTGAACACATCATCTTCATTCTCGATGGTGAAGATATCCGTCACTTAAGACTTGATGCATTGCCTGAAAATCTTCAAAACCTCATTCCTGAGGAAGAATAGGCAAGAATGAGGAGACAAAATCCACCATTGGCTTTTGCTCTCCTCTTTTTTGTGGGAAAATGCTCCTGTTATCACAGGTAATAATCATGGCACAAACACAACCCTTACCCAAAATCCTCATCGTTGAAGATGAAGCCCCGATTCGCACACTCATCTCTTTTGCCTGTGCGGGTGCCGGTTTTGAAGTCGAGAGCTGCGACAGTGTCATCGCGGCTCAAGCTTTATTGGACTCTCAAAAACCTGACTTGGTTTTGCTCGACTACATGTTGCCGGAAATCTCCGGTGTCGAATGGCTTGAAAAGCTCCGTAGCGACGAGAAAACTCGTCACCTCCCCGTCATTATGTTGACGGCTCGTGGCAGCGAAACCGATCGTGTCAAAGGGCTTAACGCCGGTGCCGACGACTACATCGTTAAGCCTTTTATGCCTCGTGAGCTCATTGCCCGAATTCAAGCGGTGATGCGTCGCTACAACATTCAGGGTGAAAAGACAGTTACGACGACTTCATCTTTGATTAAGTGCGGCCCTCTCACCATGGACGAAGCCAGCTACAAAGCAGAGGTCGATGGTGAACCTATTGCTTTGTCCGCAAAAGAATTTAAACTCCTTTTAGTTTTTGCGAAAAACCCTGAACGCGTCTACAGCCGCGAAATGCTCTTATCCCTTGTTTGGGACAACGCTTATGTTGACGAGCGCACCGTTGACGTTCACATGTTGCGCTTGCGCAAACAACTTCAAGGCACGGCCGCTGAAAACCTGTTGCAAACGGTGCGAGGCTTAGGTTATCGCGCTCATCTAGAGAGTTAATTGACATCGCTAAGGCTATAAAATGACTCCACGTAAACAAGCGGGATGGATCCTTACGGGTATCGTCCTTTTTGCCGTTTTCCTCTACTTTACAAGTTCTCTGATGATGACAATCACCACGACTTGTGGCTTATTGGCGGCTGCTTACTTGTGGATTCTTGTCCGAATGGGAGATGGTTGGATTGATGCCAACGAAGTCGAACAAATGCGAGACAGTGACCGCTCTCGCGTGACAGCCCGATTGGATCGCTATCGTTTGTCTTTGGCGGCCTTACCTGAAGGCGTCATCTTAATTCGTAGCGGTCAGTCAATTGAATGGTGTAATCCTGCTGCCGAACATCACTTGGGCATTAAGCTCACTAAACACCTAGGGGTTGCAATCGACTCTGTCATTTCTGATAAGAAGATATTGCAATACCTCTCCGAGGGTGACTTCTCCAAACCCATTAAAGTGCTCTCTAAAGAACCCGGTCGTGAATTACTTTTATCAGCTGTGGTCGCCGATAGAACGCACTTTATTATCGTGACACACGACGTGACAGAGCAACATCGCATCGACAGCATGCGCAAAGACTTTGTGGCCAACGTCAGCCACGAGCTTCGTCCCCCCCTCACTGTCCTTTCGGGCTTTTTGGACATGATTCTTGCCAGTCCCGAAATCGATGAAAAAACCATCCGTGAGCAACTCACCATCATGCAAGATGAATCCTCTCGCATGAAAAATTTGGTCAATGACCTCTTGGCCTTATCTTCACTTGAAAATAAGGACGATGTGGCCTCTGAAAGTCCTGAAGTTGTGAGTATGCAACGCTTGGTGGCCGGTGTTGCAGAAGACGGCGTTGCCTTATCTCGAGGTCGCCATACCATCACGACACACATTGATACGGCCTTCGCCATTTTGGGCTACGTGGATGAAATTCGAAGCGCTTGCTCAAACCTTGTCAGTAACGCCGTTCGCTATACACCCGATAACGGGAAAATTGATATTTCTTGGCACTATGACAAAGAAAACGATGCCTGTATTTACGCCGTTAAAGATAACGGGATCGGGATTGCTGAAAAAGACCTACCGCGGCTGACAGAGCGCTTTTATCGTGCCGACAAAAGTCGTTCAAGAGACACCGGCGGCACGGGTCTGGGGCTTGCTATTGTCAAGCACATTGCCATTCGAAATCACTGCAAACTCGTGATTGAATCCAAGCTCGGCGAAGGCTCCACCTTTAGTCTGATCTTTCCTTCAGAGCTTCTTGTCCATTAATCCGCAAAAGCCTCGAAATCCTTTTCGAGGTTTTTGCTTTTGGACACATTATTACGATTTTTTGATTAAGCAATTCTTCGCGCTCGTGGTAGAGTGAATATATCTTCATTGATATTGAGAGATCGTGTTATGACCAACGAAAAGATTAAACCCTCAGATCTAGCAAACCTCAAACAAAAA
>USIM01000124.1 GCA_900554675.1 uncultured Sutterella sp. | reverse complement strand
GCATCTTTATTGCGAGAGACAAACTTCTCAAGGCTCTTTTTCAAAGCGGCCGCATCGGAATAACGCACGTTAACCACTTGCACAGTCATGGGACCCGAGTGCGAAGCCGTCATGTATTGCTCTGCCAATTGGTTATTGAGCGTCATCAAACCCACTTCACGTTGCTTTTCTTCAGCCGTGAGCACTTGCAAAATTTTGCCTTGCCAACGCCAATCCAAACCGTGAGAGCGCAAAAGCCCTTCAAAGACATCGCTCCACTTGGCGTTTTCAACATTAACGCTGACGTTTTCAGACAAGTTGCCCGAGAACAAGATGCTGACATCAACCGTTGCAGCCAGGGCACGCAACACGGTCGAGATCGGTGCATTTTGCAATTTCAGAGAAACGGCTTTCGTCGGCAACGGACGCAACGAGCCTTCCAACACCTTATCGGTTTGCTTCATCAAAACGCGAGGCTCGGGCATCAAATCCTCTTCAGCCGGCGAAAAGCCTTGGCGCTCGATGGCTTGTTCCTTCCAATGATCCATGAAAGGATCAGGCTGAGGCGTTTTATCGCGCGTTGCGCACCCCGTCAACAATGCCGTCACACAAACAGCAAGGATGGCGGGTTTAAACAAAACCCCCGCTTCAGAGAAACGTTGTTGATTCATTTTTTTCTTATCAAACATAATTCATTCTCACTGTTATCGACGACTCGGCGTGTTATCCAAAGACAAACCTTCTAATGCGACATCGTTATCGCTATAGAGCAATCGCCTTCTGGCGCCCGTCGAGGGGAGCTCTAAAACCACACCGGTTTCATCAATCTTAATAACGTGTTCTCCCGTCTCAACGATCGTGTCACCCACGACGTACTCTTGGGAGTTAATAATGGCAATGTACTTCTTCCCGGCCATGATAAAACCGGAACAAGATAAGAACGGCAGCTGGTCACCGGCTTGGAAAACCTTTGCATCGGCTTTAGGCGTTGCCAACACGTCCTTTTCATAAGGAGCGTTTGCCAATTCCAATACTCGACTTTCATCCATCTTAATGGAGGGCGAGACCAATTGTGCCCCCACCGACGCAATCACCGTTTTGGCTTCTTGAAGCTCAGACCGACCGGACGCCGCACCATCGGTGCCTGTCAATGACGTATAGAGGAAGTCTGCTGCCGCAAAGATGGAGACACCAATGACGGCGAGCATGAGTTTTTTCTCACGTGGGGTCATTTGCTACCCTCCTTTGCATTTTTAGCTCCGGAAAAAGAAGCTCTCATTCGAATCTCAAAACTATCTTCCGGTTCACCGTAACGTGCCTCAAAGAATTCAAACTCGTGAATCCAACTTTGGTGGCTTAGCGTCACGATAAAACGACGGAAATTTTCACTGCTGCCGCTAGCCTTACCCGTAATACGAATGGTCGGATAATCAATCATGGAAATGGCTTGAGGCATAAATTGAGCGTTTGGCAACCCTGACTTCATCGCCAACGAACGAAGCTCGGTCAAAAGCGCCGGAATCGTTGCTGGTTGAGCCACTGCCTCTTTTCGTTGCATCAAGTTCGTCAACAACGTTTGGCGATTTTTCGCAGCCTGTACAAATTTTGAGAGCTCCGCATGCGCTTGCAATCGGTCATTGACACTGTCCAAGCGCGCTTGAGTGGTGTTTAAACCGTAAAACAAAACCCCTACCGCCAAAGCGCAAACCACCAAGGGCACCGCAAGCGTTACCACGGAACGGGTCGGGAAATTCTTAAATAATTGCGTATCAGCCATCATCAGAATCCTCCCGTTACACGGATGTCATAAGAGACACCTCTTAAATCCGCACGGCCTGCGACCACCTGAATTTTGTTGCCCGGATGCACCGCTTTGATTTGATTAATCAAGTCAGCCAACGTCGACTCACGTTGTTGAGCATTACCCATCAGCAAGAGCTGAATCAGCAATTCTTCCCCACCCGCATTTTGAGTGGCATTGCGATCGCGTTGACGCGCTGTAGCAGGCACTCGTCCCAATCGAATATCGGTGAAGTAAAGACGATCATTTTGCCACTGACCCAACTGGCCCAAAATGGCAGCAAAGCGTTGATGTTGGGCGACCTCACGCGCTTGAGCCTGTAAGCGTGCTAAAGCTTGCGTTTCACGAACCAGACTTTGTGCGGTTAACGGCTCTTTAATTTGATCGAGCTGATTTTGCTTTTGCGTGAGTTCACTGCTCACCCCAAACCACATGAACGCTAAAACCGCACAGGCAATCAGCGCCATGCCACAAAGCCCCAACGTTACTTGACGAGCAATCGTAAGAATTTTTTGAATTTGTCCCAATTGACGGCGACTTGATGGCAAATCCAAGAGGTTCGGAATTGTCTTAGGAGCAACCGCCAAAGCAAGGCCTTCCAAAACAGAGGCGTTTTTCAATTCATCGCGAAGCTGTTGAATAACCTCTTGTGCTTGGGGGCTCATCTTAATCGAAGAATAAGCCACCTGACAGGGCAAACCGATAGCCTCTTCAAACGCATGGCCTAAAACGCCACCAACACCTTTGTCGGCCACGAGATAAACGCCTTCAGGGATGTCGCCATGCTCGACACGCTCATAGTAATTAAACGTTCTTTCAAGGTATTGAACCGCACGCTCAAGATTGGGTTCAATGGCCTTATTAATAATTTCTCGTTCACTCTCAGTCAACTCTTCAGAGTTAAAGAGTCGTTTAACTTCATTGAGAACCGTATGCTCATGCAAAGAAGTCGTTAAATCCTCTGCCGAGAGGTTTAAAGTCAAGTGTTCGGGCACATCACCAAAAAGCTGCTTATTCCCATAATTGAAAGAGCGCACCAAAACCGGCACGCCTTGCTTGATAATGGTCAAATAGCTCACTTCAGCCTCAACGGCCCAAATGGCATACGTTTGCCAATGAATTTGTTCGATTTCAGAATTAAATGCGGCGGCAGCAGCCAATTTAAGCGACGTAATGCCTTTTAACGACAAACCGTTCGCCTCAAAAATCTTCACGAACGTATCGAGCGCTTCCTGATAAACCGTCAGTACCAAAACAATGGTTTGTTCTGCCCCACGTTCAAGAACACGATAGTCCATCACCATCGTTTGCGGATCAAACTTCATTTGTTTATTGGCATGAAGTTGAACCACGGAGTCCAACTCGGCCTCCCCAACTGTCGGGACTTTCAATACATTGACTTCATTGGGCTCTAAATACGTCCAAAGATCGTAATCGGAGTATTGAGGAAAGTGCTTTCGCAAAATGGTCGCAGCAAAATGCACTTTGCTCTCTAACTGAGCGTTGACCTCTTCGGTGTAGGCAAAATAGCGCGCTTGGTCAATTGACTGGGTTTGAGCAGGCCTTAACATTAAAACCAGGCCATCTTCATCAAATACAAGACCAAGGCGAGGCTTAGAGGTGATCGCCATTTCGGGCGCCTCCATTTTCTGAAGTATCGGTGCAAAAATTTGACGAACAGTCTTCATTTGATGACCTTATAGCGAGTCGAGTTTTATCATTAGGCCGTTTTAAAAAAAACTATTTTTTGTTGTAGTGTTTTTAAGACAAAACACCGCTTAAATTAATACACAGGTTAACGATGACCGTGACGATTCAAGACGATTTTCTCAGGAAAAACAGGGAAAAACTATCGATTCAGGGGACAAACTATAGGTGACTCTGCATAAATGTGAAAAATAG
>USIM01000123.1 GCA_900554675.1 uncultured Sutterella sp. | reverse complement strand
AAATCCCGCTGATATCCAAATTCAACCCAATGTCTTTACGGCCTTCGACTTGTTGCGCATTAAGCATCACTTTGGGGCCAGATAAAGACTTGGCTTCTTTGACCTGAAATTGGGTTTGCTCGATAACGGCTTGATCCATCTTGATGGCATCGGCTCTTTCGTGCATGAGGGCGCGCGCCGTCGCAAAGCTTAAGTCTTGTGCCAAGCTCTGTGACATAGGGAGGGCCATCAAAGTGGCCAGCGCGATGAGTTTTAAATTCTTCATTAAATTCGAATCTTCTTTACGTAAGGGTAAACGCTATATTCTAGTCGCTAGATTTCTTGCCGTCCAACGCATTCATAAAACCTCGCAAATAGGCCGTTCGAGCTTCAATCGTAGGCGTTGAGGTTTCAATCTTGAGTTTATTGGCGCCCATCATTCGTAAGCCACGCCCCTTTTGCAACAATTCAATGAGACGCATGGGTTCAAAATGGGGTTTATCAATAAACGTGACAATCATCACACTTTCCGTGGCCTCAATGCGCTTGATGCCCAAGTGTTGGCAACTCAAACGCAATCGATGCGTGTCGATTAAGGTGTTGGCCTCTTGGGGCAACTTCCCATAGCGATCGCCCAAGGCTTCACGCACGGCCTCAATGGCGGCATAGGTTTCGCAACTGGCAAGTTCTTTATAAAAAGACAAGCGCTGTTGAACGTCTTCAACATAGTTGGGTGGCAAAAGCGCGGGCGAATGAAGGTTAATTTCCGCCATGGCTTGGAAGGGTTCGTCCAAGTCAAAGTTTTCGTTTTTGCGCATGGCCTTCACGGCACGCTTTAGCATTTGGTTATAGAGATCGTACCCAACCGCCGCAATTTCACCGGATTGGTGTTCACCTAAAACTTCACCGGCACCGCGGATTTCCAAGTCATGCATGGAGAGGTAAAAGCCGCTACCTAAATCTTGAAGGTTTTGAATGGCCTCCAATCGCTTTTGGGCGCTATTGGTCATCGCGTCTTTGCCGGGTGTTAAGAGATAAGCATAGGCTTGGTGGTGGCTGCGACCCACGCGACCACGCAATTGGTGAAGCTGCGCAAGACCAAACTTATCAGCTCGGTGCATGATGATGGTATTGGCCGTCGGCACGTCAATACCGGTTTCAATAATCGTTGTGCAAAGCAAAACGTTATAGCGTTGTTGGTAGAAGTCTCGCATGACGCCTTCAAGTTCTCGTTCGCTCATCTGACCGTGACCGATCACGATGCGCGCCTCAGGCACTATGTTGGCTAACTGCTCACGACGGTTTTCAATGGTGGAGACATCATTGTGTAAGAAATAGACCTGACCGCCGCGGTTTAATTCACGCATGATGGCTTCGCGAATGACGTCGTTGGATTCCTTGCGAACAATGGTTTTAATCGTTAAGCGCTTTTCAGGTGCCGTTGCAATGATGGAGAACTCACGAATGCCTTCTAAGCTCATCGCAAGCGTACGGGGAATCGGTGTTGCGGTTAAGGTCAAAATGTCCACTTCGGCGCGAAGCTGCTTGAGCATTTCTTTTTGACGGACACCAAAGCGGTGTTCTTCATCAATGACCACAAGCCCCAATCGGGCAAACTTCACCTTATCGGTTAAAAGCTTATGTGTGCCTACCACAATATCAATGCGTCCTGCTTCAAGTCCTTCCAGAGTTTGAGTTGTTTGTTTGGCAGTTCTAAAGCGAGACAATTCAGCAACGGTCACAGGCCACGAGGCAAAACGATCGCGGAAAGTGTTGGCGTGTTGCTCAGCCAAAAGCGTTGTCGGACAAAGAATGGCCACTTGTTTGCCACCCATGACAGCGGCAAACGCAGCGCGCAAAGCCACTTCCGTTTTACCAAAGCCCACGTCCCCGCAGACCAAACGATCCATAGGCTTATCGCTTCGCATATCGTCCAACACGGCTTCAATGGCTTGTTGTTGGTCGGGCGTTTCATCAAAGGGGAAACTCTCGGCAAAGGTATCGTAGTCAATGCGAGAAAATTCAAATGCGTGCCCCAAACTTTTTTGGCGCTTGGCATAAAGGTTAAGAAGTTCAGCTGCGGTATCACGAACCTTTTCAGCGGCCTTTTTCTTTGCCTTTTCCCAATCGTTTTTACCCAAGGCGTGCAATGGAGCGTGCTCGGCGTCAGAACCCGTGTAGCGGGAAATCATCTGAAGTTGAGCAACCGGCACAAAGAGTTTGGCCTCTTTGGCGTAGTCCAAGCGCAGGAATTCTTCCGGGCCCGTGCCGGTATTGATGGTTTCAAGCCCTGCGTAGCGGCCGATCCCGTGCACTAAGTGCACAACAGGGTCGCCAATCTTTAATTCCGCCAAGTCACGAATCAACGTATCAACGTTCGTGGTCTTGTTTTGGCGACGACGTTGATGTCGGATGGGTGTGGCGTAAAGCTCAGACTCCGTCAGAACGTTGATGCCCTCAAGGAAAAAGCCTTGATAGAGGGAGCCGACCCCAAGCATCACGGGTTCATCGGACGTTAAGAACTCTTCAAAGTCATCAACGTAAGGAATGTTAAGTCCAAAGCGCTTAAAGAGTTGCGCCATGGTCTCGCGACGACCGAGGCTTGCTGAGAGCAAAAGCGTACGATGACCGCGAACCTTTTCGTCTGTTAAGAAGCGTTCCAGTTTTTCAACGGGGTTGTCGGCCTTACGATCCACAATCACGTTGGGATTGTAGATAATCGATGAGTCGATCTTGGCTTCAAAACGAACAAAGGGTTTCAAGGCCGTAAAAAAGCGCTCCGCATCAAGAAACAAGTCGGAGACGGGCAGAACCGGGCGTTGCGTATCGGCCTTTAAGAATTGGTAGCGATTTTGCGTTTCTTCAAAAAAGCGTTGAAGGGCGGCTTGATTGTCACCCACAAGGCCAATCACCGTATCCTCAGGCTTTAAGTAATCAAAAAGTGTGGCTTTTTGATCAAAAAAGAGCGGCAAGTAATACTCAATCCCAGCACCGATAATGCCTTGGCTTAGGTCTTTATAGAGCGGGGACTTGGTTGGGTCTCCCGTGAAGGTTTCTCGCCAGCGAGAGCGGAAGGCAACCAAGGATTCTTCATCAACAGGGTATTCACGCCCTGGCAAAATGCGGATTTCATCCACGATTTCAATCGAGCGTTGCGTATCCGGGTCAAACGAGCGGATCGATTCAATTTCCGTATCAAAAAGATCCAACCGGAAGGGCGATTGTGCCCCCATGGGGAAAATGTCAATCAAGCCCCCTCGAATGGAGAATTCACCGGGCGCCACCACCTGACTCATGTTTTGGTAGCCGGCATTGACTAATCGGTGACGCAACTCGTCGACATTGATGTCTTGACCTTTTTTAAAGAAAAAGACGCGCCCTTGCAGATACTCGGGCGGCGTCATGGTTTGCGAGGCCGTGGTGGCGGCCACCAATAAGACCTCCAAGTCGTTGGCGTTTTCTTTGCGGGACTGAAGCTTATAGAGAATCTGAAGACGATCGCTCACCAAGTCCGAGTGCGGACTCAAAATGTCATAGGGGAGCGTTTCCCAGTCAGGGAAGTAGTCGCATTTAACCGTTGGCGCCAAGTATTGCATCTCGTCTTTAAGGCGCAAGCAATCGGCCGCATTATCGGCAATAATCACCAAAAGTTTGCCCGACTTTCGGCAAACGCCCGCAGCTTGCGACAGCCACAAGGCATCCGTACCAGCACCACCCACGTCAACCGAACGCTTGGCTTTGGCATTTAACGAAAG
>USIM01000122.1 GCA_900554675.1 uncultured Sutterella sp. | reverse complement strand
GGCAAAAGTACGCTTATCCGATTGATTGCGGGGTTATTAAAGCCAAAGGCAGGAAGTATTTCAGTCAAGGATCAGCTAAAAGTTGGCGTTGTCTTTCAAGATCCGCGTCTTTTACCTTGGAAAACGGTCTATGAGAATGTTGAAATTGCTATCCGACATCAAAAGGAAGGTGAGAGAGATCGTTCGATTAAAGAGGCTTTACGCTTAGTTGGACTGGAGCACGCTGCTGAGTATTATCCTTCGGAATTGTCTGGCGGGATGGCGCAAAGAGCGGCCTTAGCAAGGGCTTTGGTTCAATCGCCTGATATTTTGTTAATGGATGAGCCTTTTGGCGCATTGGATGCGATTACTCGCACTCAAATTCAAGTGGATTTTGAGAAGATTCAACAAAGTAAAAAAATGACAGTGATTCTGATTACGCACGAAGTCAATGAAGCCGTGCGCCTGGCAGACAATGTCGTCATTTTGTCAGAGGGACACCTGTCTCACTCATTACCCATACCGTTGAGTCACCCTCGTTCTATTACCAATATGGATGTTGTGCAATATGTGGCACAAATTATGAATTTTTTAACACAGTCAAAGTAAAAGTGAGGCACATATTATGAAGTTAAAAAATGTGATGATTGCCGGAGTCATTGCGGCTGTAACCGCTTTTTCGCAAGCAGCGTTTGCGGCAAAAGGTGAAATCAATATCGCCTATGTGAAGTCTCCGTTTAATCTTCAAAATATTGTTATGAAGCAACATCAGTTGCTTGAAAAAGAGTTTAAAAAAGACGGTATTAAAGTTAATTGGTTCTCGATCAACTCCGGAGCGCAACAAGCTCAAGCGATGGCCGCCGACGCTTTAGATGTTAGCGCCGTGATGAATACAGCTTCTCTTTTGATGGCCAATGGTGCAGACAACCGTGTCTATGTTGCGACTGGTGTCGCTCGCCCGACGCAAGTTTTTGCCATTGTGGGCAAACCCGGCCAACAAATGAAAGTTGAAGACTTGAAGGGTAAAAAAGTCGCAGGCCCCAAAGGCACGGTATTGCATCAAGTATTGGTGGCCGCTTTGCAAAGCAAGGGCTTAAAAGCTAGCGATGTTGAATTGATTCAAATGGACATCCCGAAGGCTCATGCCGCTTTGTTAGGTGGTCATGTGGATGCTGCATTATTGGCTGCTGGCAACATTATTCAAGCCAATGCCGCCAATGCTAAGACGATTGCAACGGCTCAAGGGTATGTCGATCCGTTATTGGTGATGGCTGTTAGCGAAAAATTTGCTAAAGAAAATCCTCAGTTATTAGAGCGCATCGTGAAGGTTCATCGCTCAACGACGAAGTGGATTGAACAAAATCAAGATAAAGCCATTGCTATGGGGGCGAAGGAACAAGGCATTAGCATTGAAGACGCTCGTAAGTTAGCCCAATGGAGTCATTATTTTGACGTGTTAACGCCTAAAGATCTTCAAAGCTTGGCCAACGACCAAAACTTTCTCTTTGAAAATGACATGATGAAAAAGAAAGTGGATACAAAGAGTTTAGTTTTGCCAATGGCGATGAAGCCTTGAACTATCAAAAGAAACGTTTGAGGTAATATTAAACCCCGCAAATGCGGGGTTTAATATTGAATCATATCCAACGTAAACTTGCGTGAATTAAGGCACCTATCGTTAAGGAAAGGGCGAAAAATACCTCAAGCTTAACAGTGGCAAAAAGGGTGGCATTTAAGGCTTCACCAGTGAGAGATTTAAGCTCATGAGCTAAGGGAAGAGCCTTGGGTAAACTCAAAAATACCAGCAAATAGGGGTATCGACTGGGATCAAGGGCCACAATCGTAAGAATTAGAGCATAAGGTGCAAAAATCATGAGTTGGTAGGCTAAAAGAGAAGCCTTTTCACCTAATACAACACAAAGCGTATTGCGCCCAATTGACGCATCGTGAACTCGATCTCGGTAGTTATTGACACAAAGAACCGCAGCGGCGATTAAACCCAATGCAAAACTCACAACTACAATGACCCAAAAAATATCAAAACCGTTAGTTCACCAAACGGCGTGTAAGCAATGGGTTTGGGACCACCCATGTATAAATAGGCCGCAGCGATGGATAAAACCGTGATCGCGAGGAAAAACCATTGTGTTAAGTAAATGAAGTAACCGGTAATCAGTAGCGCAATAAGAGCAAGCAGTTTAATGCCGGTTTCAACTTCTTGAACCGTTAATAGACCCAGTGAGGTCGCTCTTGGGAGTCCTTTGCGGTTCGTTCGCTCCGCTTTACGTTTGGTATAACCGGCATCATTTTCCATATTGGTGATGATTTGCATCAATATGGCAAGGGCGGCGGTCAATAGAGCCGTCAGAGGGTGAAAAATACCGGTGTCTGAGAGTGAGACCGCTAAGGCGGCAAGCACGGGGGCGACCGCAACTCCCCATGTTTTAGGGCGAATTGCGATCAACCAAGCGCCAAAAGAGTGAGGTTTGATGGTGTCAATCGTCACGATTACAAAACAACCTTAACCATCGGATGGGACGTTAAGGCGCGATAAATGTTGTCTAGGTGTTCGCGACTCGTTGTGTGAACGACAACGTTAAGACCTTGATAGTGTCCTTTAGAGCTATCACGGATAGTAATCGTCTTTTCATCAAAGGTCGGATCAAACTTCTTGAGAAGTTCAGCGATCGTCGATGCAAACTCTGGGTTTTTGGCACCCATGACTTTTATAGGGAAATCGCACGGGAATTCAATTAACTCTTTTTGTTCTGTCATTTAAATTATCCTTATCAATGTAAACCTAAGAAGTTTTTAATTCGGTGTTGAAGGCGTTGCCAAAAGGTTGAGCGCTGAACATCATGCAAGGCAACCAGTTCGCTTTGTGCAACAGCCTTTCCGTCAAACAAAACGGTGATGTCACCGAGTTTCTCCCCTTTTTTGATGGGGGCAACGAGGGGATCAAGTCGGGAAAGTTTAACTGAAAATCCCTTTTCTCCTTCTTTCAAGATCGCATCGCGAGGCAAGGTAACGTAGAGACTTTCCTTAACTCCACCTCTGACTTTGGCATCATCTGCGCCATCGACTACGATTCGCTCAATCGTATCGCCAGCTGGGTAAATAAGTAACGTTTTATAGTTATCTGCTCCCCAGGAGATGAGATTAATTAAATTGTCGTTGTGTAAACGAATTTTATCGTCACTCATAGAAATACCAATCAGTTCTCTAGAGTAACGCGTTTCGCCCTCTACATAATCGCGAGAATAGAAAATAACACTCGTTCGATGTTTAAGCTCAAAGTCGGAACTGTGCATACCCTTAATAGCATCGTTGCGCCAAAGAAGGGCATTGCTATTTTTGTGCTGCAAAACACCATTATCGAGTGTACGAAGAGTCCAAATATTATTTAACGAAGGAAACTCGTTTAATAAAGCGTTTGCAAGAATAAGTGTGTCACTGGCCGTTGAGTATTGCTCAACACTCTTGGAGCCAATGGGAGATGTGTAATGAGTGTTTTTCATTCCCAGTTGTTGGGCATTTTCGTTCATTTTTTCAACGAAACTATCAATTGTTTTACACAAACCTTCAGCCAGTGCAATGGCGGCATCGTTAGCCCCCATTACGGCAATCGCTTTAATGAGTTCGTTGTAAGTAATCGACTTATTGGGTTCGAGATAGAAACGAGCGGCATTAAGCGGCGGGATGGATAAAGCATCGTTATTGACCATGATTTTGTCATTCGGTCGAATTTGCTTTTCATCCATTAATTTTTCA
>USIM01000121.1 GCA_900554675.1 uncultured Sutterella sp. | reverse complement strand
AAGAACAGCACTTGGTGACATTTTCCCTGTCATAGAAGCCGCCTTAGAAGGTAAGCAAGCGGGCGAAACGCTTACCATTGAACTTGAACCTGAAGAGGCTTTTGGTGATTATGATGACAGCGCTTTGATCATTCGACCGGAAACGGACTTTGATGAAGGTGTGGAAGTCGGTTTGCAATACACGGAAATTCGTGGTGAAACTTTGGATCGCGTCTATCGTGTGACGGATATCGCCGAAGGCGTTGTGGTCCTAGACGGTAACCACCCGTTGGCCGGTTACGGTTTGCATTTCGAAATCAAGATTAAAGACGTCGCCCCTGCCAAGGCAGAAATGGGCGCCTCGGACGATGTCGTGGTGCCGAATTTCTTACAAATCACGGACAAAAAGGTTGATGTTTTTGACTCTGATGAAGAAGACGATCCGACCGCGACTCGCCACTAAGGCCTAGCGGTCGGTAACAATGTCGTTAGCCTTGTCTTTTAAGCTATAGAGAAGATCTAAGGCTTGACGAGGCGACAACTGATCGATATCCAAGTTATTAAGCTCTTCACAGAGCAAGAAAGAGGGCTCGATTTCGGGCTCTTTTTCATTATCCATTTCAATAAGCGGATCAACGGCAAAGAGATCCAATTGTTCATTGGTATGAGCACGGCTTTCAAGTTCGGCAAGCATGTTGCGAGCACGACGAATGACGCTATTGGGGACGCCTGCTAACTGAGCAACAGCAATCCCATAACTTTGGTTGGCAGGGCCTTCTTTGACTTCGTGCAAAAAGACAATACGAGACTTGTTTTCAACGGCAGCCACATGAACGTTGGCAACTTCCGGGGCCGTTTGGGCAAGTTTCGTCAATTCAAAGTAGTGCGTTGCAAAAAGCGTAAAGCTCTTTTTCACCAAAGCTAACTCATGAGCAATGGCGCCGGCCAAGCTCAACCCGTCAAACGTTGAGGTCCCGCGACCGATTTCGTCCATCAACACCAAGCTTTGCTCTGTGGCCTGATGCAAAATAGCAGCGGCTTCCGTCATTTCCACCATGAAAGTGGAGCGCCCGCGAGCCAAGTCGTCACTGGCACCGATACGCGTCAAAATACGATCAACAGGACCGATTTTGGCGCTTGTGGCAGGGACAAAGCTGCCGATATGGGTAAGGAGCACAATTAACGCTACCGAGCGCATAAAGGTCGATTTACCACCCATGTTGGGGCCGGTAATCACCAATAAGCGACGACCGGGCATGAGCACGCAGTCGTTGGGCGTGTAGGTTTCAATGGCGTCTTCAACCACCGGGTGACGAGCACCTTCAAGTTCAATACCCGGCACTTTTTCAAGGCTGGGTTTAACCCAATTGGCTTTAATGTGCGTAGCCAAGGCCATCAACACATCGATTTCACCGATGGCGATAGCAGCGTTTTGAAGATCGCGGATGTAGTGATCGGCAAACTCTAAAAGGTCGTTATAGAGCTCTTTTTGAAGCTCCATCGAACGCTCTTGCGCGGAGAGCGCTTTATCTTCATAAGCCTTTAATTCCGGCGTGATGTAACGTTCGGTATTTTTAAGCGTTTGCTTACGGTGATAGTGAACGGGGACTTGATCGGCTTGACCACGAGAGACTTCAATAAAGTAGCCTTGGACGCGGTTATATTGCACACGCAAATTGCTAATCCCGGTGCTTTCTCGTTCGCGCGCTTCAAATTCGACCAAGAAGTTACCGGCGTTATCACGCAACTCACGTAAGTTATTTAACTCTTCGTTGTAGCTGCTGGAAATCACATCTCCATCGCGCAAAAGCGTGGCGGGTTCGGGCAATAGCGCAGCGTCTAACTTTTCGTAAAGAGCAGGGTCAATGACGAGGGCAGCAAGACGGTCAGCCAAGAAGGGATCGTCAATAACGCGAGCATTGGAAACGATGAGGGCTAAATGAGGCAATGCATCACGAAGCGCTGCTAACTCCTTCGGGCGAATGCTCTTTAAAGCAATACGCGTGGCCAAGCGCTCGAGATCGGGCAACGTCTTAAAGTGTTCTTTGAGACTCTCAAGAATATCCTCGGCTTCAATCAATGCCCCTAAAGCATTGTGTCGAGCGGCAATTTCAGTGAAGTCACGCAACGGGTTGTGCAACCACTGATGCAATGTGCGCGAGCCCATACCGGTCTTGC
Source organism: uncultured Sutterella sp. (assembly GCA_900554675.1). Taxonomy (GTDB): domain Bacteria; phylum Pseudomonadota; class Gammaproteobacteria; order Burkholderiales; family Burkholderiaceae_F; genus Aphodousia. Next base: position 1,595 of record USIM01000121.1, on the reverse strand, counting down.
AGTGATCAAGCAACGAGAATAACGTCGGACCGTCATCACCACGAAGCGTTTCGGTAAGCTCCAAATTGCGACGCGTGGCAGGGTCAATTCCGACAAAACGCGTTTGAACTTCAAATACCGGAGGTAGCAAGTGAGGGATCGCCTCACATTGCGTCGTTTCAGCGTATCCCAAAAGGGCTCCGGCTGCGCTAACGGCATCGGCGGCCTCATCCAAACCCCACGCAGAGAGCGTTTGCACTTCAAATTGGTGTTTGAGTTTAGCTTCCCCATGATCAGGACTAAAGTGCCATTGGGGAAGGGGAGTGATGGTCGCACTTAAGTGCTCAGCTTGAAGAGTTTCCTTGAAGTCTTCGGGCACCAAAATTTCGCTCGGTCCAATGCGATAAATTTCGCTTGCAAGCTCTTCTCGCGTGGTAAGAGCCGTATGGAACTGACCGTTACTGAGCACAAGCCATGCTAAGCCGATACGATTTTTCTTGCCCTTAGCCGGTGAAATGGCCAATAGAGACGCATTTTGCTTTTGAGGCAAAAGCTCGTTTTCGGTAAGCGTGCCGGGCGTCACGATGCGGGCAAGTTCTCGCTCGAGTGGCCCTTTACTGGGGTCGCCCACTTGTTCACAGATAGCGACAGAAACACCTAAACGAACCAAGCGAGCCAAGTATTGCTCTAAGGTCTTTTCAGGGACGCCCGCCATAGGAATGGGATTACCTTCCGTGTCGGTACCACGAGAGGTGAGCGTGATGCCTAAGAGACGATTGGCACGAATAGCATCATCAAAAAACGTCTCATAAAAATCCCCCATCCGGTAAAGCAACAAAGTTTCAGGATGTTGGGCTTTGATTTCCAAGAAGCGACGAATGGCAGGGGTGTACCCTGCCAACGGATCGACTTCGGTTTTGGCGTTTTTATCGATACTCATGCCAAATCTTTCGGATTACTTGACGTCGGGGTAGTTCTTGTTGACCAATGGCAACAATTGACCGAAAACCTTTGGCGTACCGGCAACGATTTGACCCGTCGTGAGGTAATTACCTTCACCCGTGAAGTCCGTCACCAAACCGCCGGCTTCCAACACCAAGAGAGAACCGGCAGCGATGTCCCAGCTCTTTAAATTCGGTTCAAAGAAACCATCCAAACGACCGGCAGCAACGTAGGCCAAGTCAAGAGAAGCGGCGCCAGCGCGACGCAAACCACTCGTCTTCGGAGCCACTTCACGGAAAACTTGCATAAAGGCATCAATGTTGTCTTGACGACGGAAGGGGAAGCCCGTGCCGATCAAGGCGTCCGCTAAAGCGACGCGCTTACTTACACGAATACGGCGACCGTTTAAGTAGGCACCGACACCACGCGTAGCCGTAAAGATTTCGTTACGGGTAGGATCGGCCACAACGGCTTCAATGATTTCGTTATCGCGCTTTAAGGCGATAGAAACAGCATATTGCGGGAAACCGTGGATAAAGTTCGTCGTGCCGTCCAACGGATCGATAATCCATTGGTATTGGCTATTTTGCGGACCGGTCAAGCCCGTTTCTTCAGCCAAGATTTGATGCTTGGGGAAGGCTTCGTGCAAGATTTCGACGATGGTGCGTTCGCAA
>USIM01000120.1 GCA_900554675.1 uncultured Sutterella sp. | reverse complement strand
TACTTAAAGCTCAAGACGCAAATTTCAGAGATTTATCGACGTCAAGCCCAAACTCGCAAGCGTGATCATGGCACTTTAGTCAATGTCATCTTGCAAATGGGTGGTACCGTCAAGATTGAAAAAAACAGTTATTTGAGCTATCAAAAGAATTTTGGGAAAAGCACTCAACGAAGCGGTATGGGTGAGTTTGTGCAACATTTAAAGCGTTCGGCCGAAAGTGCTAACCTTTGTGTGCAAGAGCTCGATGCCTATCGGCTCAAATTGAGTCAGTACGACCCGGCAACGGACACGTACACCAAAAAGCCGTTAAAACAACGCTGGCACCGCCATGGAATGACCGACACGATTGTCCAACGAGACATTCATTCGGCGTTTCTGGCGTGCTATGCAACGGAAAAGGGACACGATCCGATTCTGCTTTGTGAAAAGTGGACAACTGCGGAACCGCTGTTGAGAGATGCCGGTCTGTGTCTGACGTATCAACCGCGTAACGATCAAGACTGGGCGCAAGCCTTGTTAAGACTCACGAGGGAGGTTAAGCCTATCGGCTTAACGCCAACGGGTAAGCGGTGCATCTTAAATACAGTGTGTGCGGGGCAATGTTGCGCCGTCTCGCAAGAGACCACGCAAAGCGTTCCGTATCGGTCACTGTAAGATTCCTGCCGTTTTAACGGGGGGAGGTTCAACGAGACTTCGCAGCCCGTCAAATCCAACACGTTATGAAGTTCTTCGCGATTTTCCATCGAGATAGTGACTTTCTTAAAATTTTGCATTTTTATCTCCAATAGTTCGACATCGAACTAAATAAGTTTTGAAATGGCAACCGAAGTTGCCTGAATCTTTAAAAGTTATTTAAAACTCGTTGCATCAACGCTTCAAGTTGATCCGCCTCTTCTTCAGAAAGAGGGGAGAAGACCCTGGCGTTTAAGCTTTCTGAAATCGCTTCAAAAGTCGGGCGAAGGGCTAAACCTTTATCAGTGAGGTAGACTCCAATAGCACGATTGTCTTCTGGGTTGCGCATTTTGCGAACATAACCCAACTTCTCTAACTTATCCACCATCACACTCATCGTGGACTTGGTACGGCGTGCCCGACGCGCGAGCTCTGTAACCAAAGCTCCGTCATTTTTATAGAGCTGAATCAGGATATCACCGTGGCACGGTGCAATGTCTTCAACACCGTGGCTTTTGAGCTCTTGGGCGATGAAGGCATTGGCCATTTCAGCCAAGCGACCTGAATAGTGAACAAGTGAACGATTTTTCATGACGAACATCATAGTTCGATATCGAACATTTGTCAAATGCTATGAATGAATAACTTTTGGAGAGCCTATTTTGTGGGTTTGAAATTGAGGCGTGAATTGTTAGCGAAAATGCTGAAAAAATGCTTGCAATCCATAGGGTTAATCAGTACAATAGCGTTTTTTCTGTCCTTGCCGCACTAGAAATAGACGCTCTAGGTGGCTTTTTCCGTAAGGAGACAATTCCAATGCGTCACTATGAAATTTGCTTTATTGTGCACCCGGATCAAAGCGAGCAAGTGCCCGCCATGATCGAACGCTACAAGACGCTCGTCGCCGAACAAGGCGGTACGATGCATCGTGTGGAAGACTGGGGCCGTCGTCCTTTGGCTTATCCGATCGAAAAGTTGGTTAAGGCTCACTATGTTCTCATGAACGTTGAATGCACGCATGAAACGCTCGCTGAGATCGAAAACGGTTTCCGCTTCAATGATGCCGTGTTGCGTCACTTGACGATCAAGATGAAGAAGGCTGAAACCGCTGCTTCCCCGATGATGCGAATCGTCGAAAAGGAAGAGCAAAAGAAGGCCGCTAGCGAAGCCGCTCAAGCTCAACAAGCTGAAGCCGCTGCTGCTTAATTGATTAACCAATTCATATTGTCTGAAAGCTTTTAAAACACTGTGAATACGATTCATTTAAACGGTGAATTGACACAAAAATCCCAGATGCGTTATACGCCGGCGGGATTGCCAGTTTTAGAGGTTGTTTTTCATCACATGAGTGTGGTGAACGAAGCTGGAAGTGAACGAAAATTAGAGTTTGACTTTTCAGCAAAAGCTTGCGGAGACATCGCACTGTCTCTTGAAAAAGAACCCTTAGGTTCGGTTTTTGAGATGAGTGGTTTTATCGCTCCCAAGAGCATTCGAAGCAGACAATTGATCGTACATATTACGCAATACTCACAAGGAGTTTAAAAATGGCTTTTGGTGCAAAAGGCAAGGGTAAGCCCCGCCGTGGCAACCAACAAAATGCGCTCTTCAAGCGCAAGAAGTTCTGCCGTTTCACGGCTGAGAACGTCGAAATGATCGACTACAAGGATGTTGACACGCTCCGCGACTTCATCCAAGAAAACGGTAAGATTATGCCGGCTCGTTTGACGGGCACGAAGGCTCACTATCAACGTCAACTTGATACCGCCATCAAGCGCGCTCGCTTCTTGGCCTTGTTGCCGTACACGGATAACCAATAATCGAGGGAGTCATTCAAATGCAAGTTATTCTTCTTGAAAAGATCACTCACCTCGGTGACTTGGGCGACATCGTCAAGGTTAAGGACGGTTACGCTCGTAACTTCTTGATCCCGACCAAGCGTGCTAAGCGTGCTACGCAAGCTGCTATCGCTGAATTCGAAGCTCGCCGCGCCGAATTGGAAAAGGCTCAAGCTGAACGTGTGGCTGCTGCTGAAGCTGTTGCTGCCAAGATGAACGGCATCGCCATCGAAATCACCAGCAAGGCTGGTGTCGACGGACGTCTCTTCGGTTCTGTGACCAACGCTGACGTTGCTGAAGCTCTCCAAGCTCAAGGCTTCGAAGTTAAGAAGTCTCAAGTTCGCACCCCGACGGGCGCCATCAAGGCTGTTGGCGAATACACGCTCACGATCGGTTTGTTGACGGACATCACCGCCGACATCACGGTTAAGGTTGTGGCTGAAGCCTAATTAAAAACTGCTGAATTTTTAATTCAAACAGTTCAATCGGTCTAGATCGTTAAGGTTTAGACCGATTTTTTGTGACATATCTTGACGCAGAACTCGATCGGGTCTCTGCTAAAATTTTTACTTTCCACAAACAAACTTAGAGTATCAAGATGGCTGAAGAACAAAAATCGGATTTAGTGAGATTGCCACCGCACTCGACAGAAGCCGAGCAAGGCTTATTGGGGAGTCTTTTAATCGACAACCGCGTCTTTGACTTGGTCAACGACGTCGTGAAGGCTGATGACTTCTATCGTGGTGACCACCGCCGTATCTACGAACACATTTCTCAATTGATCGCTAATGGCCGTCCGGCAGACGTTTTGACGGTTCATGATTCGATGAGTTCTGTCGGTCTCGGACAAGAGGGCACGAAGAGCTTTTTGAACTCCTTGGCAATGAATACGCCGAACTCCGCTAACGCCCGTCGCTATGCGGAAATTGTGCGTGACCGCAGTATTTTGCGCGCCTTGGTCAATGCCGGTTCCGAAATTGTTGATTCTGCCTTGGATACGAAGGGTTTAGAGACCAAAGATATTTTGGATAAGGCCGAGAGCCGAATCTTCAGTATCAGCGAAGATGCTCAAGTGGCCGGTCAAGGTTTAAAGCCCGCTAAAGGCGCCTTGATGAACGTGAGCGAACAGGTTCAAAAACTCTATAAGAGTAAGAGCCATACCGCCGTTACCGGCGTTCCTACGGGTTTCAAAGACCTGGATAACCTAACCAAAGGATTGCATCCCGGCAAATTTATCATTGTGGCC
>USIM01000119.1 GCA_900554675.1 uncultured Sutterella sp. | reverse complement strand
TAAGAGTTCTTCCACCTCATCAATTCCAACACCGCTTTTGGAATCTTCCAAATCCACATTGACTTCAATAAGAATATTTAAGTCTGGCAAATCTTCCGGTCGTTGCTCCGATAAGCGCTTGGCAATCTTTTCACGATCGACGCTTTGCACCCAATCAAAATGCTCTGCGACTAAACGGGTTTTGTTGGATTGAAGCGGACCAATCATGTGCCACTCGATATCCATCTCTGGATACTTGGCTTTGAAGTACTTAACCTTTTCTACGCCCTCTTGAACGTAGTTTTCACCAAACGCACGTTGACCGGCGGCAATCGCTTCGTCAATAGCGTCTACACCAAAAGTTTTACTCACCGCCAAAAGCGTCACATCTCGCCCATGGGCTGCGCTTTCAACGTCTGCGCGAATGCGTGTTAAGTTTTCCGTAATGCTCATTTTTGTCTTTCTTTTCCAAGAAGAAAACGCTCGTATACAATCCCTAGAAGTTACCGCAAAGAATTGAGCTATGCAAGACGTTTTACTTCATTGTTGTTGTGCCCCTTGTTCGTCTGCCATTTTAGAGTGGATGCTTGCCAACGACTATCGCCCGACCCTTTTTTATTTCAACCCGAACATTTTTCCGGAAACCGAATATCTGATCCGTAAAAATGAACTCACGCGTTACGCCAAAGAAAAAGGTTTACGTGTGATTGATGGCGACTATGATCATGCTGCCTGGCGAGAAGCCGTCAAGGGCCACGAAATGCAACCTGAACGCGGTTCTCGTTGCCAAATCTGTTTTAACTTACGACTAACAGAAACCGCAAAAGTGGCAAAGCGTGAAGGGATTACGCTTTTCACGACAACGCTTGCAAGCAGTCGTTGGAAAAGTTTAGAGCAAATCAATGAAGCTGGACTTTTGGCGCAAAGCCTTTACCCCGATACTCAATGGTGGGATCGCAATTGGCGAAAAGGGGGACTTCAACAGCGTCGCAATGAACTTTTAAAAGAAAACAACTTCTACAACCAACTGTATTGTGGTTGTGAATTTTCTATGCAACGACTGGAGCCAGAAGAGGTCAAACGCCTGATGACTCAGGCGTGTCCGGCAAAAATTTAATCATTGAGTTGTGCACTATGAACACAAGTCACACATACCTGAAGTCCGATTCTTACCAGCACGGTATTCGCGTTAATGTTCTTGACGATACAAAGTCCTTTGAGGTCAAACTTTGCAAAGAGTTCACCGGCGAACCGCAGACTCAATTCAAAGACGTGCTTAGTTTTCTACGGCTGAGCATCTCTACGCGCTCAATCTACAAAGGTCTTTGCAGAATTGACTATCATGATTTTCCTTTAAATGCTGTTCAAGAAGCGCTTTTAAATTTAATTGCTCATCGAGACTATGGCCTCAATGCTGACAGCTGTATCAACGTATACCCAAACAGAATAGAGTTCATTTCCCCGGGTGGATTACCGGCATTCCTCTCAGAAGAAGACATTGAAGATGGTCGCATCTTCCACAGAAACCCAGACGTAGTCCAACAGTTAACGAAGTTGCGTCAATTGGATACAAACAATCATGGGTTCGACATCATTCGAAAGACTTACACGACAAGCGAAGAAAAGCCCAGTTTTCAAGTTGCTCCGAACAGCTTTCGCATAATTCTTCCAAAGATATCATCGCCAGAAATTAGCGAGGCTCATTCTTAATTTTCGTTGGCCAAAACCAAACAGCAAGCCCCAAGAAAATCATCGGAATTGAGAGCCATTGACCTTGGCTTAAACCCAAGGCCTGAAGGCCCAAGAAAGCGTCCGGTTCTCTGAAGAATTCCACAAAGAAACGCGCTACACCGTAGCCCAAACAAAATAGTGCCGCTACGCGCCCATCTTTACGGGGACGCATGGAATAGAGCCACAAAATCACAAAGAGCAACAGGCCTTCGAGACCGGCTTCATAAAGCTGCGACGGATGACGCGGTAACCAATCTTGTGCATGCGGAAAAATCATGGCAAAGACGTAGTCGGGAGAGCTCACACGCCCCCACAACTCACCATTGATAAAGTTACCAATCCGACCAAAGAAAAGGCCTAACGGTACCAAGGGCGTCACAAAGTCAGCAATCTTTAAAAATGACTTTTGGCGAGTTTTAGCAAAATAAAGCATCGCCACAATCACGCCTAACACACCGCCGTGCGCACTCATCCCGCCGTCCCACACACGAATGATGTCTAGGGGGTGTGTGATAAACCATTCAGGTTGATAGAAGAAACAATAACCAAGACGTCCACCCAAAATCACCCCAAGAACGCCCACAAAGAGAAGTTCTTCCACGTCTTCTGCCGTAAGATCTCGCCAAGCATCACGTTTTGCACGCCACGTTCCTAAAAGCCAAAAAAGCGCAAAACCCACCAAGTACATTAATCCGTACCAGTGGATAGATAAGGGGCCAATGGAAATGGCAACGGGGTCAAACTGAGGGTGAATGAGCATAAGTCTTTTTCATTTTTGTTGAGTTTCGAAAATTCTAGCGTATCTTTTGAGGCAATCTGTCTATACTCATAGGGTTCTGAACTTATTTTGTGCATCAAAATGTCTCAATACGCAACGCTTTCCCTTTCTGACTTTACCCAATTAGTCACCCGCATGACGAGTGCCCGACCGCTCGTTCACTGCATGACCAATGATGTCGTTCAAGAAATCACGGCCGATGTGCTGCTTGCAAGCGGTGCGTCGCCCGCCATGATCATTGCCGAAGAAGAGTGTGTCGATTTTGCTCGCATCGCCAGCACGCTTTTAGTCAACGTCGGCACGATTTTCCCCGAACGCGTTCAAAGCATGATTGCTGCCATTGAAACCGCCAATGAAGAGAAAAAACCGTGGGTACTCGATCCGGTCGCAGCAGGCGTTTTGCCTTGGCGAGACGACGTGATTGAGCGCCTCCTTCGTTTGCGCCCGACGGTCGTTCGCGGTAATGCCAGTGAAATCATGGCCATTGTTGGCGCTTCAGCTGGTGGTAAAGGCGTTGACAGTTTGGATGACAGTGTTAATGCGATTTCAGCAGCCAAAAAGCTTGCCCAAAAAGTAGGATGCGTGGTGGCGGTTACAGGAGCATCTGACTTTGTAACGGATGGCGAAGACGTCATTGAAATTCCTGGAGGCCACGTGATGGCAACGTTGGTCGTGGGTACGGGTTGCTCACTATCAGCCTTGGTGGCTGCTTTTTGTGCGGCATGCCCCTGCCCCCTCACTGCCACGGCTGCAGCACTAATGCTTGCTAAACGCGCCGAAGAAATCGCCTTTAAGGAATCCAAAGGCCCGGGGAGTTTTCACGTTGCTTACTTGGACGCCCTCTACCAAATCACGCAAGGAAAGTAAGATGGCAAAGCCCCTTGTTGACTACAGCATTTACTTGGTTTTAGACCCCGACTTAACGGCTTCTTTCGGTATGGTGCAAACGGCCGTCGAGGCGGCCAAAGCCGGTGCCACATTGGTGCAATTAAGAGCCCCTGATTGGAAAAAACGTCAATATTTTGACTGTGCTCTTCAACTAAAAAAGGCGCTTGAACCTTTTAATACCAAACTCATCATTAACGATCACGTGGATGTGGCGTTGGCCATGGATGCCGATGGCGTGCATGTGGGGCAAAAAGACCTCCCCGTTGAAAAAGTTCGTGAATTGGTGGGGCCCGAAAAAATCGTGGGGCTTTCTATCAACACAATGGATGAAATGCGCGTTGTTGATCCAAGCGTTGTTGACTACGTGGGTATTGGTCCGATTTTTGCGACAACAAC
>USIM01000118.1 GCA_900554675.1 uncultured Sutterella sp. | reverse complement strand
CCCTTGTTTCTTCTGAAAACATTAGGCAATTCCATTAAAATAGTTTAGTTAAACATAGATTTTCGGGAGCTCGCAATGAGTGAAATGAGACCGGTCAGCGAATTGACGTTTGAACAAGCGCTTGCAGAGATGGATGCGATTGTTGAAAAGATGCGCAATAGTGAGTTGACGCTTCAAGAAAGCGTTGTGGCCTATACGCGCGGTAAAGAATTGTCAAAGCATTGCGAAACGCTTCTGAGTAAAGCAGAAACAGTTGTTCAAAAGCTCGATGACGATGGTCAATTGAGTGCATTAGAAGCAGATGACCGTTTCGATGAAGAGGTGCCGTTTTGATGTCCTTTAAAGAGTGGAGCAAAGAGCGCGCAGAGCACTTTGAGTTTTGCGCCATGTCCGCCTTGCCTCCCGAAAACCGTCTTCCATGGAAACTGAATGAAGCTGTGCGTTATGCGGTTTTAGATGGTGGCAAACGTATTCGCCCGTTGTTGGTATACGCCACCGGTGAATTAGTGGGTGCTGATCAAAAGGCATTGGATCACATTGCTTTGGCCGTTGAATACATTCACAGTTATTCCTTAGTGCATGATGATATGCCCTGCATGGATAACGATATGTGGCGTCGAGGCAAACTCACAACGCATCGCAAGTATGGCGAAGCAATGGGGATGTTGGCAGGCGATGCGCTTCAGGCTCAAGCTTTCTTTGAACTGACTCAAGTAGCGGTGCCGGCTGAACAAATCAAAGTATTGGTTCAACTTTTAGCGACCGCTGCGGGCCCGGCCGGTATGTGCGGTGGTCAAGCAGTGGACTTGCTGTCGGTTAACTCTAAGCTTGATTTGGATACGCTTACCTTAATGCATCGCATGAAGACCGGGGCCATGATTCGAGCTTCTGCATTGATGGGCCTTTATGGCGGTCAAGCCTTACCGCAACCGCAATTGATTGGATTGATTACGGCATACTCTACGGCGATTGGTTTGGCATTCCAAGTCATTGATGATGTTTTGGATGTCACGGCCGATACGAAAGTTTTGGGTAAAACAGCCGGTAAAGACGCCGCCAATGACAAACCCACGTATGTTTCTTTATTGGGCGTGGACAAGGCTCGCGAGATGGCTCAAGCCCAATTAAAAGATGCGCTTGATGCGTTGGATGCCATTGATGCATTACCGGGTATGACCGGTAATGCGCTTCGTTTGCGTGAGATTGCCCAATACATCATGAATCGAGATCACTAGGGGGATCGTATGGGATTATTGGATAAGATCAATTCACCCGAAGACCTCAAACGTCTGATTCCTGAGATGTTGCCGACGGTCGCACAAGGCTTGCGAGACAAGATGGTTGAGACCGTTTCTAAAACAGGTGGCCACTTAGCAAGTTCTTTAGGCGCCGTGGATTTAACGGTAGCGTTGCATTACGTTTTCGATTCGCCCAAGGACAAAATCATTTTTGACGTGGGCCATCAAGCCTATGCGCACAAAATGCTTACGGGGCGAAAAGATCGTTTTGATACCTTACGTCAATTTAAGGGCCTTTCGGGCTTCCCCAAGCGTTGCGAAAGTGAGCACGATGCTTTTGGTACGGCGCATAGCTCAACGTCCATTTCGGCTGCGCTCGGCATGGCCGTGGCTGCTCAACTCAATGGCGATAAAGAGTCTTGGCACATCGCCGTGATTGGCGACGGTGCTTTAACAGGCGGTATGGCCATTGAAGCGTTAAACGATGCCGGTACCTATAAAGATGGTTTGCGTTTACTTATCATTGTCAACGACAACGATTGTTCCATTTCGCCCTCCGTTGGTGCATTAAATCACCATTTGGCTAAGCTTGTTTCGGGCTCGACTTTCTCTCATGCAAGAGACTTCTCTAAGCGCGCGCTAAAGCCCGTTCCGAAGCTTTGGAATCTCTTTAAGAGTATGGAGCAACGCACGGTTAATTTTGTTGCTCCTCATTCAACGCTTTTTTCGGCTTACGACTTGAATTACTATGGCCCCGTGGACGGTCATGACATTGAGACGTTGGTGACGGTGTTGCAAAACATTAAGCAACTCCAAGGTCCCATGGTCTTACACATCTCCACCAAAAAGGGCAAAGGCTACAAGCTGGCCGAAGACAACCCGACGCTCTATCACGGTGTGGGACCTTTCGACCCAGATGAAGGCATTATTGAAAAGGCTCCTGACGCACAACACCCGACCTACACGGAAGTTTTCTCAAAGTGGGTCTGTGATATGGCCGAAAGCGATCCGAAACTTTATGCCATTACGCCTGCCATGCGTGAGGGTTCCGGTCTTGTCGAATTTGAAAAGCGTTTCCCGACACGCTACCGTGATGTCGCTATTGCCGAACAACACGCTGTTACCTATGCAGCTGGTCTAGCAACAAACGGCATTAAGCCCGTGGTGGCGATTTATTCGTCCTTTGCTCAACGTGCGTACGACCAAATTTTGCACGACGTTGCGATTCAAAAACTTCCGGTGATGTTTGCCATTGACCGAGGCGGTTTGGTGGGCGCAGACGGTGAAACGCACCAAGGGATGTTTGATATTGCGTTCTTGCGAAGCATTCCGAACATGACGGTGATGACGCCTTCTAACGAAGATGAATGCCGAAAGATGTTAACAACGGCTTATCGGATGGAAACGCCAGCGGCTGTTCGCTATCCGCGAGGAAAGGGGCCTGGTGTGGCTCAAGAGGACACCTTAGAAACCCTTGAAGTGGGTAAGGCCAAGGTTCTTCGTGAGTGCACGGTTGATCGTCAACGTATTGCCATTTTAGGCTTTGGTTTAATGGTTGAACGGATGCGACGCGTTGCTGAAAAACTTGATGCAACGCTAGTCGATATGCGTTTTGTTAAACCGTTGGATAAAGATTTGGTGATTGAGATTGCCAAAACCCACGATTTGATTGTTACCGCCGAAGACGGTGTGGTGATGGGTGGCGCCGGTAGCGCTGTGCTTGAAGTCCTCAGCGAAGCGGGTTTGTCTTGTGAAACGTTGCTGTTAGGTATTGGTGATCACTTTGTGGGTCAAGGGACGCTTGAAGAGTTAATGCAGGACAATCGATTGGATGAATTAAGCGTCATCGAACGTATTCAAGAAAGGTTACTTCATGCAAAGTAATGTGAATTTAAAGCCCTTTAATACGATGGGGGTTGAGGCAACGGCGCGCTTCATGACAACGGCAGAGGATGTTGAATCCTTAAAAAATGCCATTGCCTTTGCTAAAGCAGAAAACCTCCCCATTTTTATTTTGGGCGAAGGTGCGAACTTGTTGATTGCAACGCGCATGCTTAACCGTGTTGTTATCAAAATGGCGATTAAAGGTTTTGAAGTTGTCGGCGAATCTACAACACACACCTTTATTGAAGTGGGCGCAGGGGATAATTGGCATGAAACCGTTCGCAAAACCATTACTCAAGGTTGGGCCGGTCTTGAAAATTTAGCATTGATTCCGAGTAGTGTCGGCGCAAGTGTTGTGCAAAACATTGGCGCTTACGGCAGCGAAGTTTCTCAGTTTGTGAAAGAAGTGTTGGTTTACGATCCGGCAACGGACGAAACGATGACGTTAAAGCACAACGAATGTGACTTCAGTTATCGTCATAGCATTTTTAAGACACATAAAGCCAAGGATTGGATTGTCTTATCTGTGACCTTTGCTTTGCCCAAAGAGTGGCAACCGAACTTAAGTTATAAAGAATTGGCCAAGCGTTTTGAGAACGTAACACCAACGGCGTTTGAAATCTTTGATGCCGTGGTCGATATCCGCTCTAAGCGTCTC
>USIM01000117.1 GCA_900554675.1 uncultured Sutterella sp. | reverse complement strand
CGAACCCTTGCGTATTGAAAAGCGCTTGGAACAAATCTTTGACGGTGTAGATCACTTGGATGCCCATTTCTCTGAAGTGGCTCCGCAAGGCGCCATCGTTTTCTCTACCGTTTCGCATCAACATATTTATGGCTTTTTGTGGCGCCTTTTGTGGCCGATCGCAAGCGGCCGCCTTTTTACAAACGAACGTCTATTTTATCCGGAGACAATTGCCAAACGTCTCTCGGAAAACAAAGACTCTCTGTTAGTCACTAGCCCCGCTCACTTGCAACGATTTCCTGAAACAATGGATTGGCAAGCAGCACGCGAGAATTTAAAGATGGTCGTGACTTCCGGTGGCCCTTTGTCCGATGACGGGCTTCGTTTAAGTCAAACGCTTTTTTCGCAAACGCCTTATGAGATTTTCGGCAGCACCGAACTTGACGGCATCGCTTGGCGCCATCGACGCATTGATCAAACGGGTGTTATTGATGAAGACTCGTGCCTGTGGCACCCAATGCCCGAGACGGAAGTCGCCAGTAATGAAGAAGGCATTCTTCAAGTACGCTCAGCTCGCTTAGAAAAAGACCAATGGACGTTGGGTAACGATCGCATTGACATCTTGCCCGATCGCCGTTTTCGCTTAATCGGCCGCGTTGATCGCATTGCCAAAGTTGCCGAAAAGCGTGTGAGCTTAACAGCCATGGAAAAGCGATTAACGGAAAGTGGATTGATTGCTGAGTGCAAAGCCTTCGTTTTTGAGGGTGAGATTGCTCTCGTTGCCGTTCCGAATGACGAAGGGCAAAAGATTTTGTCCGATAACGGCAAACGCACTTTGGTAAAGAAATTGCGTGAAGCACTTTTGACGCACTTTGAAGCGGTGATGCTCCCGCATCGTTGGCGCTTTGAACCCATGATGCCTTTTGACCAACGAGGTAAATGCACGCTTGAAGCTTTGTCTTCACTTTTCGATCCCCGTCACCTTCAGCCCGTGGCGTGGCACTCAGAAGCAAACACATTGAACTTAACGTTTGTGGCAACAACGTCCAACCCTCATTTTGATGGACACTTTGAAGAATTTCATCTCTTGCCGGGTGTGGCTCAAATCGAATACGTGATGCGAGAAGCCCACCGCTACCTAAAGACACCCTTGTCATTTAAAGAAGGCAAAAACATGAAATTCATGCAAATGATTCGACCGGGCCAGGCGGTTGAAATGCGAGTGGAGTACAACGCTCAAAAGAACACGTTAACGTACCTTTTGCACGAGCCCGACAACCCTGAGAGCAAATTTGCGATCGGAACATTGCTATTGGGAGACTAAAGCGTGAAACTCTTTTTTCTCATCCCGGTCTATAACCATCCACACACCTTAGAAGCCGTGGCTTCGGCCTGCCTTGCGCACGGCGCAGATGTGTTGATGGTCGACGACGGCAGCAACCAAGAAACCAAGAAGGCGATCGCTGACGTTTTAGAAAAGCACGAACGCGTTTTTGCCATATCGTTACCCGAAAACCAAGGCAAGGGCGGCGCGGTTTTGCGCGGTTTTCAATGGGGCATCAGTCAGGGCTACACTCATGCGTTTCAATTAGATGCCGATGGCCAACAAGATGCCAACGATATCCCGGCCTTTATTGAAGCTGCCAAAGATAATCCCGACAAAATCATTTGCGGTTACCCCGTCTACAACCACAAAGTTCCGGCCTCTCGCAAATGGGGACGAAAAGTCACACAATTTTGGGTTGCGATTAACACGTTGTCTTTGAGCATTAGAGATACGTTGTGTGGCTTTCGCGTTTACCCGTTGGAGGCCATCGATGCGTTTTTGAAAACACGTCCCTATTTGGGATTGCGCATGGACTTTGACTGCGACATCATGGTTCAGATGAGTTGGATGGGCGTTAAGGTCGTCAACCTTCCGGTGAGAATTGACTACCCGCCCGATGGCATCAGTCATTTTCATGCCATCGAGAATTGGTACATCAGCAAAATGCACACGCGACTTTTTTTCGGCATGCTAAGGCATCTACCGACGATCATCAGGAATCGCAGATGACGCAACAGCACTGGGCACAAAATCAAGAAAAAACCAATCACTGGGGAATCGTTTTTTTATTGACGATTCACCGGTATTTGGGGCGTTTGCCTTTTCGGATTTTTATGGGCCCGGTGATTCTTTTTTATTGGCTTATGGATAAAAATGTCCGTCAACATAGCATGGACTATTTGCAACGAGCCCAAAGCTACGGACTTTTTAACCAAAAGCCCTCCTTACTGTTATCACTGAGACACTTAGCATTTTTTGGCGAAACGATTTTAGATAAATTCCTCGCACTCACCGATCCGGATGACAAGGCAACGCTTGCCATTGAAAATGATCAAATGATCATGGATTGCATTGCTAGAAAACAAGGGGCCATCGTTTTGACCTCTCACATGGGGTGTTTAGAAAAGCTCATCAACCACGGTTTGCAACAAAAAGAAACAGAGCTCGTTATTTTGATGCACACAAAGCATGCGCAACAATTCAATGCCCTCCTTCGCGATCGCAATCAAGCGTTAAAGAAAATCCACTTTATGGAAGTCTCGGCATTGAGCCCTGCGAGCGCCTGTGAAATTGAAGCATTTATTGCTCGTGGTGCCTTGGTTTTTATCGCAGGAGACCGTATCCCCATTGCTTCTGATGCTACCTGTGAAGTTTCTTTTTTAGGACACAAAGCCCACTTTCCGATGGGTGGCGCTATACTTGCGAATCTTTTTCATTGCCCACTTTTTAGTATTACCTGTTGGCGCACTCCCAAGAAGATGCCCGTTTTATCCGGTCAGACGCATCACTACACCGTACGTTTTGGCAATCTCAGCAATGGGAAAAATGTTTACATAAACCGTCATCAGCGTCGGGAAGATATCTCTATACTAATACAAAGTTTCGTTAAAGAATTAGAAGCTGGCTTAGCAAAAAGTCCGCTTGATTGGGCCAATTTTTATGCATTCTGGTCTCAAATATCAGAGAAATCACAAGACGACGCAAAGGGCAACAGATGATAAAGAAATGGCTAACAGTTTTATGCTTGATGCCGTTGGGAATGGCTCAAGCCTTAGCGTTGAATTTAGATGAACTTTCGGCTCGACTCGAACGTCCTTCTTTGGTGGCGGGTTCTTTTGAGCAAGAAAAATTTCTAGAGGGCTTCCCCAAACCCTTAAAAACTCAAGGCGTCTATACCTTTTGGGCCGATCACGGCATTGTTTGGGAAACGAAAACCCCCTTCACCTCCAAGATGATTTTGACACCCACGCAATTGCGTAACGTCACGGATTATCAACAACACGCTGTCTCCTCAGAGGACAATCCTCATTTGAAGGTTCTGAATCAATTGCTTATTGCCCTCATGCAAGGCGATGTCAAAGTGATCTCAGAGCACTTCAATATTGCCCTCAAAGAAACAGACAATCTTTGGCAAATGCTATTGATGCCCAAAGATAAGAATATCAAAATGGTGTTTGTTAAAATTCTGATTGAAGGGGATAAAGAGGTTAAAGCACTGCGTTTTTACTCGCCCAATGGTGACTTCACGGTCATTCATTTAAAGGACGAGCATGAGCCCATAAACATTCCTCAAGATTTGCAAATACACAACAAATAACTGATTGTTTATGAATTTAAAGAAATTAGCCTCGTTTCAAACCACCGGAGCCCTTTTATGGGTTCTCGTGGTTTTTGCGTGTGCTTTTTTTACGGTTTCTTGGTTTAGTCAACACCGACCTCAGACAGACATTGAGAGCCTCTTGCCCCAAAGCGAGCAACGGTATGAAGAGACCGAGGCGC
>USIM01000116.1 GCA_900554675.1 uncultured Sutterella sp. | reverse complement strand
CATTGGGTTTAATTTTGTTGTTGGGCCCGGGTCTTTTGATCTTCGTTTGCTTAATTTATGGCTTTGTCCAACAAGCCGCACTTGCCATGGAGTTGCGTCGCGTTCATCGTCAATTGCAAAACGCTCAAGATTTGGCTTCTAAGGCTGAACTTTCTCGCTTTAATGATTTGAGAAAAGACATCGATCAACAAATCAAAAAGCTTCAAGATAAGAGCAGTGAGCAACACGCTGCCTTAACGACGAAGTTAACGGCCATTGAAGAAGAATTGGAAAGCAATACCCGCGTGACCATTGATTCAATTTCGGCAAGCGTCGGTGAAGTTGAAGATCGCTTAACGCAGCTTGTGGATTGGGCGGGTGGCAAATCAGTGACGATCACTGAAAAAGAAAAGACAGAAAAGGCAGAATAGTTTTCTAGGCTAATGCAAAAGAGGTTAGACGTTTGAAATCTAACCTCTTTTAATTTTGCGTGTTGTGTGCGATTAGCGTTTAGAGACTTTTCGTACGCACCAATCACCGAAACTTTGGATGACTTGAACAAACACGATCAAAATCAACACCACGGTCCACATCACATCGGGCATGTAACGGTTATGACCGTAACGGATACCGATGTCGCCTAAACCACCGCCACCAATGGCACCTGCCATGGCGGAGTAACCCACCAAGGTCACAATGGCAATCGTGACACCGGCAACAATGCCGGGTAAGGCTTCAGGCAACAAAACCTTATTGATGATTTGCATATTGGTGGCACCTATTGATTGAGCAGCTTCAATCAAACCGCGATCAACTTCACGCAAGCTCGTTTCTACCAAGCGGGCAATGAAGGGGGCCACACCAATGACTAAGGGCACGAGCGTTGCTGTGGTCCCAATCGTTGTTCCGACGAGCAAACGCGTTAACGGGTAGATGGCGACCAACAAAATGATAAAAGGCGTGGAGCGCACGGCGTTAACCAAAACGCCCACCACGGCGTTCGTGCCTAGGCGAGGCATTAAGCCGTCTTTGTCGGTTACGTGAAGTAAGACGCCCAAAGGAATACCGATCACGCTACCTAAGATACCGCTACCGATCACCATGATGACCGTTTCGACAAAACCGTCGCCTAACAGGGCAATAATTTCGGGACTCATAACGGCACCTCTTCAAATTCAACGTGATTTTGAGCTAAAAACTCAGTTGCAGCTTCAAAGGTTTGTTGATCCGGGCTTTCCGCCAAAATGGTCAACATCCCGAAGTTAGAACCTTGGAGCTCTTCGACTTGGCCCTGCAAAATGTTGAAGTCCACATTGTAGGTGCGCGTCAACATGGAAAGAACGGGGAGCGTTACTTCTGAGCCAATAAAGGTTAAGCGTAACAATTTGGCAAAGCGTCCCTTTTCTTCGGCTGCGGCAATCAAGGTCTTCACGTTATCAATAATGCGTTGCGGCATATCGTGAATCATGATGTCGGCTAACATGGCGCGCGTTGTGGGGTGTTTCGGGTGACGGAAGACGTCTAAAACGGTACCGGCTTCGACAACCTGACCTTGATCCATTACCACCACGCGATGGCAGATTTCTTTGACCACTTCCATTTCGTGCGTGATCAACACAATCGTGACACCCAAGGTGCGGTTGATGTGTTGCAAGAGTTCAAGCGTTGCACGCGTGGTTTCGGGGTCCAAGGCGCTCGTGGCTTCATCTGAGAGCAAAACCATCGGGTCGTTGGCTAAAGCGCGAGCAATGCCCACACGTTGCTTTTGGCCACCGGATAATTGAGACGGGTATTTGTCTTTGTGATCGTTTAAACCGACCAAGTCAATGAGGTGAGTGACTTTCTTTTCGATTTCAGCCTTAGGCGTCTTTTGCAATTCAAGCGGCAAAGCGATGTTGTCGAAAACGGTACGAGAGCTCAACAAATTAAAGTGTTGAAAAATCATGCCGATTTTCGTGCGGATTTGACGCAACTGAGCTAAAGAAAGGTCATTGAGACATTGACCATTGACAACCACACGGCCTTGAGTGGGTTGCGTTAAAAAGTTAATCGTACGAACGAGCGTCGATTTGCCAGCACCGGAGCGACCGATAATACCGAAGATTTCTCCTTTGTTGATGTGCAAGGAGACATCCTTTATCGCGTGGACGTCTTTACCGTCCGGTGCTTTAAACGTTTGGGATAAGTGTTCAATCTCAATCATTGTGAGACAGGCTTCAAAATAATAAGGAAAAGCAAAAGACTATCACGAATCCGAGGTTCTGTCAGGCAAAAAAAGGATACTTAAGGTCAGAGATGCGATCTGAGCTAATCATTCGCCAATAGGAGGGGCCCAAAAACGCACCGGATTGTCTTTGTTGTTAATGATCAAATGCCGTTTGTCCTGAGTTTGAAAGACGGGCCAAGTGTCATCATCAAAACGGCCCTTGTGCAGGAATTGTCCCCACAAAGTTTGCATTGTTTGGGTGAGTTTTTGCATTTCGTTGTCAGAAGCTCCTTGGAGCATCTGCGCACCATGCCAATGACTGTATGTGCCAAACACAAACGGCAATTCAATGCAGTGGCAACTGTTATAGGGAGAGAGCGGCGCCTTCCATTCAAAATGATATTTCCAGATTGCAATGCCGCTGCTGGAGAGACTTTCAGCGAGTTGTTGCGCCGGTTGATCAAAAAGGGTGATCTGGCGTTTGCGAAGTAATTCGAGATTATCGGTGTCTCTTAAAAGACTAAAAGCATGCGTTTCATCAGCAGTGGTTCCTTCAATAACGCGAGTACCTCGGATTTTTGCTTCACGCACGATGGCATCGATGCACTCTTGGGGCGTTTGCCAACCGTCTTTGACGGGCTTGAAAATCATGTTTTGGTATTGGGGTCCGCACACTTTGGTGCATTCTTTCATCGCACGAAGAATGTCCTGTGTCGTTTTTTCTGAAAGTTTTTCCCGAACGCAAGGATCGGTTGGATTGAGCCCTATCGCTTTGAGAAACTCGCAACCAATGGCATCGGCATTTTTCATTGTGTGATTGCCTCGTCCGATGGAGGGACTTTGCAAAATGATGTTTTGAAAAAGACCCCGCGTTTTAGGAAGAGACAAAATGTGCAAAATCGCATTGGCACCAGCCGATTGCCCAAAGAGCGTGACACGGGTGGCGTCGCCACCAAAATGAGCAATATGGACTTGAATCCACTCTAAGGCACAGATTTGGTCTTCAATGGAGAGATTTTCTCGATTGATACTTGGGTGATGCAGGTGGCCGAAGGCGCCTAAACGGTAATTAACGCCGACCACGACGCAGTGCGCTGAGCGGGCAAGGCTTTGACCATCGTACCAAGGTAAATCACCGGCGCCGCTACAAAAGGCCCCTCCATGGAAAAAGACCGCAACGGGAAGTCTTTCGTCAAGGCTTGGCGTACTGATCGTAAGCGTCAACGAATTTTCATCTTGAGGCGCGTCAATTTCGCCCATGGGGGCATTTAAGTTGGATGTGTTTTGAGGACAGATGATGCCGGGGTGACGCGCATCCAAAACTTCGTTCCATTTTGTGAGTAGGGTTGGAAGATTAAATCGCGTTTGTCTTGTGATGGGTTCGCAATAAGGAATCGAATGAAACTGATGCACACCGTCAGTCGTGTGTCCGAGAATCTCGCCTAAAGGTGTAAGGAGTTTCATAATGAAACCTCAAGAATGCGAAAAGAGACACCCTCAGCATAACACTGATTTTTGTTCGTTTCTTGGGGTGGGGAATTTTTCTTGAAGCAGAAAACAAAAAACTCGTTCCGGATACAAACATGAAGCATACCGCCCCTTTTTCTTTGTTAGGAAGCATGCACATCC
>USIM01000115.1 GCA_900554675.1 uncultured Sutterella sp. | reverse complement strand
TTTCTAAAACGGTAAAATAAACCGTCGGTCAGATGCCTGGGGATAAAAATACTCAGGCTTCTTTAATGTTTTGATTTTATTCTGAAAATTATTATGGCAATTCCTATTACAGTCCGTGGTGCTGAGTTGCTTAAAGCCGAATTAAAGCGCCTCAAGAGTGTCGAACGTCCTGCAGTTGTTCAAGCAATTAAGGAAGCCCGTGAAAAGGGTGACTTGTCTGAAAACGCAGAATATGATGCCGCCAAGGATCTTCAAGGTCATATTGAAGGTCGTATTGCAGAGTTGGAAGGTAAGCTTGCCTCTTTGCAAATCATCGATCCGAAGGAATTGGATGCCGGTGGTCGTATCGTTTTTGGTGCAACGGTTGAACTCGAAGACCAAGACACGGGCAACGTTGTGACCTACCAAATCGTGGGTGATGATGAAGGCGATATCAAGCGTAACTTGGTGTCGATCTCCAGCCCCATCGCTCGTGCTTTGATTGGTAAGTACGAAGGCGATGAAGCCACGGTGCACGCTCCGAGCGGTGACCGTATGTATGACATTTTGAGCGTTCAGTATATTTAACGCTTCAAAAAGCAAAAGCCCATGTTTAGATTTCATGGGTTTTAGTGTAGATAAGAAAAAAGCAGTTCTATTGTCGAACTGCTTTTCTCGCTTAGGCGTTGCCGAAGGACTTCTTCGTTTGACGACCCGGAGCGCGAGCGCGGGTCTTACGCGCAGCCGTCGGGCCACCACGGGTGCGACGTTGGCTTTCAGCCATTTGACGACGCTTGGCGCGTTCGGCTTCAGCCTTACGCTTTTCGGGGCTCGGACGCCAAAGAACGAGCAACTTGCCGATCACTTGAACACGAGCGGCGGAGAGCTTTTCAACGAGCTCTTCAAAAATTGCTTCACGTTCTTCGCGATCATCGCTCGGAACACGAATCTTAATTAATTCGTGAGCGGTTAAAGCACGGTCGACTTCTTTGATGACGGCATCCGTTAAGCCGTTGGCACCTAAGAGCACGACAGGTTCGAGGTGGTGCGCTTGAGAGCGCAATTCGAGACGCGTGTCTCGATCAAGCAAAAGTTCTGCCATAGTAAAAAATCGAATATAATCGGATATCGAAAATTGAAAACGACTAATTGTATTGAAAAATCATGCCAGTAGCAACAAAAAAACTGCGTTCTAATCGCGCTTGGATTGAACGCCATATTAACGATCCCTTTGTAAAGCGCTCCCGTGCCGAAGGTTATCGTGCACGTTCTGTTTATAAACTCATTGAACTCAATGACAAAGAAAAGCTCATTCGCCCGGGGATGACCGTGGTGGATTTGGGTGCGGCACCGGGTAGCTGGACGCAAGTCATTCGTGAAAAGTTGATGGACAAAAACGGTGACATCAACGGCACCATCATTGCCATGGACATTTTGCCTATGGACCCGATCGATGGCGTGACGTTCTTGCAAGGCGACTTCCGTGAGCAAGAAGTAGCTGACCAATTAAATGCCCTCGTGGGAGATAAGCAAGTCGATTTGGTTTTGTCTGACATGGCACCGAACTTGTCCGGTATTCCTGCTGCGGACGCCGCTCGTTGTTTATTACTCAATGAATTGGGGTTGGAATTTTGCTTGCAAAACCTCACCGATAACGGTGTTTTTGTGACGAAGGTTTTCCAAGGCAGCGGCTTTTCCCAATACGTGGAGACGCTTAAGAAACACTTCAAGACCGTGTTGACGCGCAAACCCGAAGCGAGCCGCGACTCTTCGGCCGAAGTGTACATGGTGGCTAAGGGCATCAAAAAGCGTTAATTCACACCCTTGAAAAAGTCACATTTTGTCCTCATATATTGTTAGAAAGCGTATCAATGCGGACTATTTGACAGATTTCTCGGTATTCTTAGAAAACTGCGATCAAGGTTTTTTGGTCGGTTTAAATAGCGCAAATAGTGTTTCTTTGGTTATACAAGGCGAAGGAGCCTTCAATTGAATAAGAATTTACTCAACAAAGTCGGATTATGGGTTGTTGTGGCGATTGTGTTTTTTACACTCTTTCGCCAATTTGAACCGGAGCAAACGGCTCCGGCTTCAACGACGAGCTATACCCAATTCATGGAAGATGCTAAGGCCGGTAAAGTGGCTCGCGTTGACATTAAGGGACGCGAAATCACGGTAACGCCGACGCAAGGTCAAAAGTTTGTCATTACGAGCCCGGGCGACCTTTGGATGGTGGAAGACCTTCGTAAGTCCGGCGTTCAAGTCTACGGTACGCCTGAAGAAGAACCGTCTTTGTTGATGACGATTTTGATTTCTTGGTTCCCGATGTTGCTCTTGATCGGTGTGTGGATTTTCTTCATGCGCCAAATGCAAGGTGGCGGCAAGGGTGGTGCCTTTAGTTTCGGTAAGAGTAAGGCCCGCATGTTGGATAAGTCCAACAACAAGGTGACCTTTAAGGACGTTGCAGGCTGTGATGAAGCCAAGCAAGACGTTCAAGAAGTGGTGGACTTCTTGCGTGATCCTTCCAAGTTCCAACGCTTGGGCGGTCGCATTCCGCGCGGTATCTTGTTGGTGGGTAGCCCCGGTACGGGTAAGACGCTTTTGGCTAAGGCCATTGCCGGCGAAGCTCAAGTGCCGTTCTTCTCGATTTCCGGTTCTGACTTCGTTGAAATGTTCGTGGGTGTGGGTGCTGCTCGTGTTCGCGATATGTTTGAAAACGCCAAGAAGAATTCGCCTTGCATCATCTTCATTGACGAAATTGATGCCGTGGGTCGTCAACGTGGTGCCGGTTTAGGCGGTGGTAACGACGAACGCGAACAAACGTTGAACCAAATGTTGGTGGAAATGGACGGTTTTGAAACCGGCACGAACGTGATCGTGATTGCCGCAACGAACCGCCCCGACGTCTTGGACCCCGCTTTGTTGCGTCCGGGTCGTTTTGACCGTCAAGTTGTGGTGCCGTTGCCTGATGTGCGCGGTCGTGAACAAATTTTGAATGTTCATATCCGTAAGGTGCCGGTGGGGCGTGACGTCAATCCCGCAGTGATTGCTCGCGGTACGCCCGGTATGAGCGGTGCTGACTTGGCTAACCTTGTTAACGAAGCTGCTCTTTTTGCTGCTCGCCGTGATGCGAAGTTGGTGGAAATGGTGGACTTTGAGCGCGCCAAGGATAAGATCTTGATGGGTGCCGAACGTCGTAGCATGGTGATGAGCGAAGACGAAAAGAAGACGACGGCTTATCACGAATCCGGTCACGCAGTGGTGGCTTGGTTGTTGCCGAAGAGCGATCCCGTTCACAAGGTAACGATTGTGCCTCGCGGTCGTGCATTGGGTGTTACGATGCAGTTGCCTGAAAAAGATCGCTTCAATTACGACGACGTCTACATGAAGTCTCGTTTGGCCATCTTGTTCGCCGGTCGTGCTGCTGAAGAAGTGTTCTTGAATCAAAAGACCACGGGCGCAAGCAACGACTTTGAACGCGCTACGCAATTGGCTCGTGACATGGTGGCTCGTTACGGTATGACCGATGCCATGGGTGTGATGGTTTATGCCGAAAATGAAGGTGAAGTGTTCTTGGGTCGCTCGGTGACGCGTACGACGCACGTGAGCGAAGCCACGCAACAACAAATCGATGCTGAAGTGCGTCGTATTTTGGAAGAAGAATACGCCCGCGCCAAGCGCATTTTGGAAGAAAATCGCGATCGCATCGAATTGATGGTTGAATGCTTGATGAAGTGGGAAACGATCGACTTCGATCAAATCAACGACATCATGGAAGGCCGTGAAGTGCGTCCGCCCAAGGAAGGCTCTTCTGCTAAGACGACGGAACCTTTGCACACGGATGCCAAGGTTGAAGAAGTCAAAGAAGCGCCTGCTGAACCCGCTGTGACGGAAACGAAGGAAGAGGCTCA
>USIM01000114.1 GCA_900554675.1 uncultured Sutterella sp. | reverse complement strand
TTGTGGATTTGTATTATGTCTTTACAACACGATTTTATCGAGTTTGCACTTGATACCAAGGTTCTTCGCTTTGGTGAATTTAAAACGAAGGCGGGTCGCCTTTCCCCGTATTTCTTCAATCTCGGCTTATTTAACACCGGTAGCACGTTGGCTCGTTTAGCGGATTTCTATGCAAAAACGCTCTTGGCCGCACGCGAACGTGGCGAGATTGAGTTTGACATGATTTTTGGACCTGCCTATAAGGGCATTCCTTTGGCCGCTGCGGTTGCCGTTAAATTGGCTGAAATGGGTTGTGATATCCCGTATGCTTTCAATCGTAAAGAAGCCAAGGATCACGGTGAAGGCGGGACGATTGTTGGCGCTCCGTTACAAGGTAAAGTCATTGTGATTGATGACGTTATCTCTGCCGGCACGTCTGTTCGCGAATCTGTGAACTTGATTAAGGCTGCTGGGGCTACCCCGTCTGGTGTTTTGATCGCCCTAGACCGCATGGAAAAGGGTGGTACGGCAGACGTCATGACAGAACATTCCGCTGTCCAAGAAGTTGAAAAACTTTACCAAATGCCCGTTATTTCCATCATTAACTTGATCGACTTATTGGCATTTATGGATGAAGAAACGCCGATGGCTCAACAAGCAAAACCCTATAGAGAAGCGGTTGTTGCTTATCGAGCACGTTACGGCGCTTAATCCAAATCACCGATAGCAAAAAAGCAGTTCACGCGAACTGCTTTTTTTTGCATCCGAGATTAAGACATTATGCTGTCAACTTTTGACGCAATAATTGGTTAACTTGACCCGGATTGGCCTTGCCCTTACTGGCCTTCATCACTTGACCGACCAAGCCGTTCAAAGCCTTTTCCTTACCAGCCTTAAACTCTTCAACGTTCTTCGGATTATTGGCAATGACCTCGTCAATAATCTTTTCCAAAGCACCCGTATCAGAGATTTGCTTTAAGCCCAAAGAGTCAATGAGAGCATCGACTTCTCTGTTGCCTTCCATAATCGCGGCAAAGACTTGCTTAGCACCCTTATTGTTGATCGTACCATCCAAAACTCGACCAATCAATGCAGCCAATTTAGCAGGCGTCACAGGTAACGTTTCGATCGTCGCCCCTTCTTGTTGATTCAAGGCGGCAGAAACTTCACCCATCACCCAGTTAGCCGCAATCTTCTTGTCGCTAACGGCTTCGGCAACAGCCAGGTAGTAGTCCGCCAAAGGCTTAGAGGTCGTCAAAATAGAGGCGTCATAGGCCGGCAAACCGAAGTCTTTTTCCAAGCGTGCACGCAGCTCTTCGGGCAATTCCGGCATTTCTGCCTTCACTCGATCTAACCACTCATCGGAAATCTCAAGCGGTAAAAGGTCAGGATCCGGGAAGTAACGATAATCCATCGAGTCTTCCTTGGATCGCATTTGACGCGTTTCACCCTTATCCGGATCGTACAAGCGCGTTGCTTGAACAACCTTGCCACCGTCTTCAATCAATTCAATTTGACGACGAACTTCGTATTCGATGGCATCTTGCAAGAAGCGGAACGAGTTGAGGTTCTTAATTTCGCAACGCGTACCGAATTCTTTTTGACCAACAGGGCGCACACTCACGTTGGCGTCACAACGGAAATTACCGTTTTGCATATCACCGTGGCTGATACCCAACCACACAACCAATGCGTGTAAGGTACGAGCATAGGCCACAGCTTCTTCAGCTGAGCGCAATTCCGGCTCCGTTACGATTTCCAAAAGCGGAGTGCCGGCACGATTTAAGTCGATACCGCTTCGGTTCATTTCCAAACCGTGAACACTCTTACCGGCATCTTCTTCTAAGTGAGCGCGGGTCAAATTTAACGTCTTCATATACGGTTCGCCCTTTTTCGGGGTCACCATGAAGCTCACTTGCCCACCAATTACGATCGGCCATTCAAATTGACTGATTTGATAGCCCTTGGGCAAATCAGGGTAGAAATAATTCTTACGGTCAAAAATCGAACGTTTGGCAACTGTGGCTCCGATTGCCAAACCAAATTTCATTGCACGTTCAACCGCGCCGTAGTTAAGAACCGGCAATGTGCCGGGTAATGCCAAATCCACAGCACAAGCGTGGGTGTTAGCATCCGCACCGATATCGGTCGAAGCGGCAGAGAAAATCTTGGTATTGGTTGACAACTGAACGTGCGTTTCCAAACCAATCACTACTTCCCATTGCATATTATTCTTCCTTATTAGTAGCCAGCGGGAACACGCTTGTGCCAATCCGTTTCACATTGATAACGATGGGCAATACCTAACAATTTTGCTTCACTAAAGAGCGAACCCACCAATTGGAAGCCCAAGGGCAAACCGTTGGAGTGCATACCACACGGCATACCAATACCCGGCAAACCGGCCAAAGAAACAGGAACCGTATAGAGGTCGCTCAAGTAAGCTTGCACCGGTTCGCTCTTTTCACCGAAATGATAAGCAGGACCCGTTGCAGCCGGACTAATCATGGCGTCAACATCCTTAAAGATACCGTTGAGTTCATTTGCAATTAAACGACGAACACGTTGGGCCTTGATGTAGTAAGCATCATAGTAACCATGAGAGAGCACGTAGGTACCGATCATGATACGACGCTGAGGCTCTAAGCCCAAACCTTCAGAGCGACTGCGCTTAATCATGTCTTGAATATCGGTATAAGCTTGAGCACGATGACCGTATCGAACACCATCGTAACGGCTCAAGTTAGAAGAAGCTTCTGCACAAGCAACGACGTAGTAAACCGGGACACCCAAATCAACCGTAGGAAGTTCGACGTCAATAATCTTGGCGCCCATCTTCTCATAGGTCTTAATGGCTTCTTCGATGCTTGCGGCCAATTCAGGATCTAACCCATCGGCAAACCACTTACGAGGAACGCCAATCTTCATACCCTTAACATCGGTGTCGAGATAACGTGTAAAGTCTTCCTTAGGTAAATCAACACAGGTTGAATCCTTCGGATCAAACTCGATCATATCGTTCATAACGATGGCGCAATCTTCGGCAGAACGAGCCATCAACCCCGGTGTGTCCAAGCTCGAAGCAAAAGCGATAACACCCCAACGAGAGGGACGACCGTAAGTGGGTTTCAAACCAGTAATACCAGTAAAGACTGCCGGTTCACGAATAGAACCACCCGTATCGGTACCGGTAGCAATCGGGCAAAGGCTTGCCGCAACGGCTGCTGAGGAACCGCCAGAAGAGCCGCCAGGAACGCAGTCCTTGTTCCAAGGATTCAACACCTTGCCAAAAGCAGAATTTTCATTACTGCCGCCCATGGCAAATTCGTCACAATTGACCTTACCCAAACACACCATACCGGCATTGTTAAGGTTCTCAACGACCGTTGCATTGAAAGGACTCATGTAGCCTTCCAGCATCTTACTGGCAGCAGAGGTTGACCATTCTTTGGTCACAAACAAATCTTTATGAGCAATCGGAATACCGGTCAAACGAGAGCCTTCGCCCTTTGCAATTCGTTCATCAGCTGCTTTTGCTTGAGCTAAAGTGACCTCGGGGCGCACATCTAAATAAGCATTTAAGTCGCGGTTAGCATCAATACGATCCAAATACGTTTGTGCGAGTTCAACTGCGGAAACTTCCTTGCGGGCAAGCTTGTCGCTTAATTGCGCAACGGAAGCGTGGAAAATTTCTTGTGCCATTATTCAATCACCTGCGGAACTAAGAAGTGACCTTCAGATTGTTCGGGAGCGTTCTTCATATTATTTTCACGATCGTTTTGTTCGCGAACAATATCCTCACGAAGGCGCTGAGCACCGTCATGAGGGTGAGGCATCGGTTCAACGTCCGTTGTATCAACGGCTTGAATACGCTCAATCATTTGAAAAATATTGTTGAGTTCACCTTGAATACGAACCGCTTGTT
>USIM01000113.1 GCA_900554675.1 uncultured Sutterella sp. | reverse complement strand
CTGCTCAAATACATCGTTAAATTCTTCTAAACGAGTCGCATCAATAGTCAGTCCTGCTGCCATGGCATGGCCACCAAACTTTTTGATGAGACCAGGTGCACGTTTGGTTACGATGTCAAGCATGTCTCGTAAATGGACGCCTTCAATCGAGCGGCCTGAGCCCTTGAGTTCACCATCACCGGCGTCGGCAAATGCAATCGTCGGTCGATGCTTACTGTCTTTAATGCGACTCGCGACAAGACCCACAATCCCTTGATGCCACGTGGGCTCAAAAAGCGTTAAAGTGTGACGCCTTGAAACATCAATCTGATTGAGAAGCAGTGCCGCATCCCATTGCATATCTTGCTCTAATTCACGACGCTCGCGATTAAAGTTTTCGAGTTTCTGAGCATAATCGTGCGCCACTTTTTCGTCGTCACTAATTAAACATTCAATACCCGCCGTCATCAAATCAAGCCGACCGGCAGCATTAATGCGTGGCGCAATCACGAAACCAAAATCTTTAACTTTGGCGCAAACGCTTGAGCGCCCCGCCACTTCAAATAAGGCCTTAATTCCGGGATGGGTTCTGCCTGTACGAATTTTGGCCAAGCCTTGTTGCACGAAAATGCGATTGTTGTGATCTAACTTCACAACGTCAGCAACCGTTCCCAATGCAACCAAGTCCACCAAGCCATCTAATCGCGGTTGCGTTTGTGCGTCAAAGTGGCCACGATTTCGCATCTCAGCGCGAAGCGCCAATAAAACGTAGAACATGACGCCGACTCCGGCTAAATTTTTGCTGGGAAAGTCGCAGTGGGGTGCATTCGGATTGACGATGCAGTCTGCGGCAGGTAATTCTTGCCCAGGTAAGTGGTGATCGGTGATGATGACACCAATACCCAGTTCACGAGCACGTTTTACACCTTCAATACTGGCAATGCCGTTATCAACGGTAATGATGAGATCAGGACGTTTTTCGTTGGCTAAATCCACGATGGCCGGTGTCAGACCGTACCCATAAATGAATCGATCGGGTACTAAATAGTCCACAATAGCGCCCATGGACCTTAGACCTCGAACCGCTACGGCACAGGCCGTTGCGCCATCACAGTCAAAGTCAGCGACCACCATAATTTTTTTCTTAGCTTCAATGGCATCGGCCAATATGACGGCAGCAGCACTCGTTCCCATTAAGGTATTGGGCGGTAACATCCCTTTCCAGTCACCTTTTAAATCTTGGCTGGTTTCAATGCCACGGGCGGCAAGCACGCGAGCCAGAGCAGGGGAAAAGCCCTCATCAACTAAATGCTGAGCAATGGGGCAGGCATAATCTCGGACAATGAATTGGGTCATGATGCTTGCTCACTCAAAAGTTTGTTAATGTCTAAAGGCTTTTTCTTTTTGAATCGAGCAAGCAACCCCTTGGCTACTCCTAAATCCACGCTGATGGTATGGGTATCAACGGCACCGCTGGCGATAATCACCAACTTTTGGCAACGTCGCTTTTGTGCCAACTTCGTTAAATTCTCCAATTGGTTTAAAACACTCGGAAGTTCATTTTTCCAACGTTCCCAATCTTGAGCACGGTAGGCATCATAAAGGCCATC
The DNA here is from genome assembly GCA_900554675.1 of uncultured Sutterella sp. GTDB lineage: Bacteria > Pseudomonadota > Gammaproteobacteria > Burkholderiales > Burkholderiaceae_F > Aphodousia. The sequence continues at coordinate 2,318 of USIM01000113.1, read as the reverse complement.
TAACACAGCTAATAAGTCACCTTCAGGGCAGTCTGGCCATTCATTCTTAACAGGTGTTGTTCTGAAATTGAGCAGCCCTGCGTTTTGAGCCCATCCCCAAACAAAGGAGTCATTACTCATAACACCTCGAAGCGTTGATGCCTTAAAGAGGTGACGACGAGAGCCGCCATCGGGCCAAAAACCATCAATCGTGTCTTCACCCTTATCGCGTCGTTTTTGGTTAACAGAACTCTCTTTGAGAATTTGCGCTAATTGTTGACGTAATTGAATAAAGTCTTCAACACCATCGCCATCATAAGCATCAGAGGTCAAGGTTTGATGGTTTTGAGGGTACCAAGGAGGAACGGCAAAGTTCCAATCATCTTTACGGGTAAGGTACCACCGACCTTCCCATTGTTGGAGCTGAAAACCAAATTGACGAACGCATGCTAAAACTTGATCGTGCAGGGTGTCACGTTCTTCACCATTGAGATCTCTTTTAGGGGTGGCAGTAACAATTTGACCGTTATCTTCAATTTCGTGAGTACTCCACAAGCGCCATGTTTGTGTGCTCATGGTGGGACCACCATCGGCTTCCCATTCAAAAGCGGCGGTTTCAGGAAGACCGGAGGATTTACAGATGACTTGCCAGAGCCAAACAAGATGCGTGGCACCGGAAAGCAAGGGATGCTTAATGAGGGTTTGCTCAAGCACTTCTTCTGCGCCTTCCCCCAAACTAAGCAACGTAGAAAAATCAGTCGTATCCACCATCTCGGCGAGTTTGTCATTGGGCAATCTCAAGCCGGGAATCAAAAAATAAACTGCACTCATCAAAAATCTCAATACCAATGAATTAGAGTCAATCCATTGATATCTTTTCACTCGTTAAAACTGTCAAACATTATAGCAATTGCGCCTATTAGACCGAACCAATACAAACACAATTTTGCTTCGCCAGTGCGATAAGAAGCGAGTACACTTTCGCTTCTATGAGAGGAAAGAAGATGTTAAGAGAAACACAAAAAATATTTTCAAGTCATGGGACGGGCGATAGCCTCAGTAACCACGCAGCTCAACAAGTTAAAACCAGTGTCTTGGGTTTTGCTGTTGTATTGACGTTGGGCTTTTCTGCCGTTGAATTGGTGGGTGGCTTATTGAGTAACTCCTTGGCTTTGATTGGGGATGCCGGTCATATGGCCACCGACTCCGCTAGCCTTTTATTTGCATTGATTGCCAATTGGATTGCCAGAGAAGGGGCAGATAAACACCACTCTTTTGGTCACGCCCGTATTGAAGTCTTGGCAGCTTTTATTAATGCCTTGACGATGTTGCTTGTCATTGGTTGGATTTGCTACGAAGCCATCGAACGTTTAGCCAATCCGAGTGAAGTCTCGGGCGGAAGCGTGATGATCATTGCCAGCATTGGTTTGATCGTTAATGTTTTAGTGGCTTGGTCTTTGTCTCGCGATAAGAAAAACGTCAACACCCGTGCAGCATTGGTTCACGTCTTGGGTGACTTGTTGGGTTCTGTTGCGGCTTTAGCTTCTGGTGTAGTGATTTACTTGGGTGGTCCCAGTATTGTTGACCCGATTTTGTCGCTTTTGATCAGTCTCTTATTAATTCATGCCGTTTGGGGAGTGCTCAAGGAAACAACGCCGATTCTGTTAGACGGTGTGCCGGAAGGCGTGGAGTACGAAGATGTTGGTCAAGCGATTTTAGCCATTGACGGTGTGGTGAGCGTGCATGATTTGCATGTCTGGAGCATGAGTCCGGGTTACTCTGCAATTTGTGCTCACGTTCGTATTGAATCGCATCGTTGTTGGCCACTGATTTTGGATGCTATCCGTCATAATGTGAAGGATCGTTTTGATATTGACCATGTTACGTTGCAGCCGGAGTGGAACTTTGAAGAAAAGCATGAAGGTTGTGGTTGTCAACACGATCAAAAAGAGGAAAAAGACTGTCTTTGCAAGAAGCTTTCGGAAAAAGCTAAACAGGCTCAATAACGCCTATCGAAAATCAAACGAGAACGCCGCAAAATGCGGCGTTTTTCGTAACTAGCCCTTAATGCAAAGTACTTGTTTGAGCGTGTGCTGGATTTCGGTTAAATCTTTTTGATTTTCAATCACGTTTTCAATGGGTTTATAAGCGCCAGGGATTTCGTCGAGAACGCCCTTGTCTTGACGACAAATCACCCCTGTCGTTTGGTTGATGAGATCTTCAACACTAAACGCTTTTCTTGCTTGCGTACGACTTAATTTGCGTCCGGCGCCGTGTGAGGAGCTCATGAAGGATTCCGGGTTACCCAAACCCCGCACTAAAAATGAAGCTGTTCCCAT
>USIM01000112.1 GCA_900554675.1 uncultured Sutterella sp. | reverse complement strand
GATAGAAAATAGAAAATTCAGTGAAAATTTCAAATAATTTTTAAAATTCAGTCACTTATATTATTTTGTATGTAGAAGTGATATTTTCGGATTTGGTAGAATTACACAATTGTCTTTAATTAACTCGCAAAAAGTAGAAAAATTTTGATAATTTGCGTGTAACTTCTAAGAATTAGACCCTAATTGCCGACTTTATAGCAATTTACTGATTGTTTTCACGATGATTCGATATCAACGCCCAATTATTTTGATGCGCCCAGGTGCTGCAAACGATCGTCTTGGTGATCGTTTGATTAAAAACGGTTTCCGTGTGTGGAAGTGGCCTGCGTTTACGATTGTGCCACCATCTGACCCGGAGCGTGTTGTTCAAGCCCGTCTATCCGATTTGTCCAGTTTTGACATGGTGTTGCTTGCTAGCCCCACCGCAGTGGCAGCAAGCGCCGTCTATGTTTCCCGTTGGCCTGCCAATATTGAATTGGCGACCTTGGCTTCGAGCACCGCTCGCGTCATTCGTGCGGCTTGGGGGGAAGATACCAAGGTTTTATATCCTGAAGGCGACACGGTGGATTCGGGCTCAGAAAAGCTTTTTGAACTTTTAAAGCTTCGTGGTTTTCCGTCTCGCGTTCTTATCATTCGCGGTCAAGTTGGTCGCGAATGGTTAAAGGAACAGTTGATTTCGCACGGCACGGACGTTGAAGTATTGCCGGCCTATCAACGCGCTCCCTTAGAGCTCGACACCGATCAAACGATTGAACTTCAAAAGGCGGTCAACGGACCGGCTCCCATTATCTATTTGACGAGCACTGATGCCGTGGGTGTACTTTTGCATGCCGTAAAAGGCGTGGCCGGAGCTCGTGAATGGCTACAACGCTCTTTTGTTTTAACGATTCATCCGAGAGCTAAAGCCCTTCTTGAAGAAGTGGGCTTTAAGAATGTTGGATTGATTTCCACTCGTGATGATGAAGTTGAGCGTTCTGTCGAACATCTTTTGCAGATGGATGCTTAACGCAAGCCGTCTTAAACAAGTTAAAATTAATCTGTTTTGAATCTTTTTTATTGAAGGAATACGAAGAACATGTCCGCTTATGTTTTAGGTCATAAGAACCCTGACTCCGATAGCATCATTTCTGCCATTGCTTGCGCTGATCTCTATCAACGCCGTGGTTTGGACGTGGTGGCTGTGGCTCAAGGTAAGCCCTCTCCGGAAACGGCTTTTATTTTGAATCGTTTCGGTTTGACGGCTCCGGAAGTGATTGACTCTGTGGCCGGTAAGGATGTTTACTTGGTGGACTACTCCGACAAGGCTCAAGCTCCGGCTGATATCGACCAATGCAACCTCAAGGGTATCGTTGACCATCATAAGTTGGGTGACGTGACGAGCTCTTCTCCGATCGAATGCATCATTTGGACGGTGGGCTGCACGAACACGATTTTGAAGCGCATGTATGACTACATGGGCCATAAGATTCCTGCAAACATCGCCGGTGCCATGCTCTGCGCCATTCTTCAAGAGCCCGACGTGCACGGAAGAAGATAAAAAGGTGGCTGCTGAATTGGCTGCGATTGCCGGTGTCGAAGACATCGAAGCTTTGGGCATGGAATTGTTCACCGCCAAGAGCGCCGTGGCCGGTGTTCCGATGCGTGACTTGATTTTCCGTGATTTTAAAGATTTCAGCATGAACGGTGCCAAGGTTGGTGTCGGTCAATTGGAATTGATCTCTTTGGATTTGGTCAAGGACATCAAGGAAGAATTAAAGGCTGAATTGGCTGCTGTTAAGGGCGAAGAAGGTCGTCATACGGCCATGCTCTTGTTGACGGACATCATGAAGGAAGGCAGCGAACTCTTGTTGGTTTCCGATGACTGCAACCGTATTCTTGCCGGTTTCGGTATGGATCCGGGCTGCATGGACATGAACGACATGATTTGGATGCCGGGTGTCATGAGCCGTAAGAAGCAAGTGGTGCCGGCTCTTGAAGCCGCCTTTCGCGGTTAATTTCTAAGCCGTTCATTTAAAATGGGTCGTGAGTTTGTTGGCTTGCGGCCCATTTTCGTAGCAAGACGCTCTAATTGAATCGAGAATTTCTCATGACCGTTTATATTTGCTCTCAAAGTTATCGCCTGTTCGATCCCGACCATAATTGTCGTTCGTTGGTGACGGGTGTTCGCTCGCGCCAATATGCCAAGGGTGATGTGTTGGTTCTGCCCGCGCAGTTCATGAACGGCATGATTGAAGAGGCGCGAGCTGTGCGTGATGCGCATTGGGAGAAAATGCAAGGGGCTTTGAACCGATTAATGAGCGGTTTGAAGCGCTCCGGCATCTCGGTCATTTTGCCCGTTAGACGCATGGACGGTTATGACGTCTATAAAATCGTTGATGGCGTGGCAGAAGTTTTGCCTTTTGAAAGTTTTGAAGGCGGTTTTACCGTTCGTCAACCGCTTGATAGCGAACCTTACGATTTAATCTTTCGCACGGCCTGCGTTGGCGAAGCCTTTAAGCCTGACTTGCCTTCTTCGTATGTCTTGATTGACGGACAAGCCTTTACCGACGACGGCCGTGTCTATATTGGTCAATGCAAAGTGGTTCGCAACGGTCGTACACGTTCAACACACTTAGCAAGCGACAAGATTATTTCGTTGGACGAAGGCGGTGCTGCGCTTTTAAGCGACCATCATATTCGTTATGAAGGCATGCGTGTCGCGCTTCGGGAGTACTTAAATCGCTGCGGTTTCTCAAAGGTCACGATCGGTTTGTCGGGGGGCTTGGATTCTGCAGTTGTTGCTTCTGTTGCCGTCAGTGTCTTGGGTAGCGATCGAGTCAACGTCTTTGCTCTTCCTTCTTGCTACACGAGTGAAGCGAGTTTTAAAGACGCTCGAGAGCTTTGCGCCAATTTAGGTTTACATTTACGCATGATTGACATCATGCCGGCTTTTAAACTTTTAGAGAGTACAGTCAATGATCAGTTGCCCTATGGGCTTGATACGGGGTTAATGAAAGAAAACCTCCAAGCCCGTATTCGTGGGGTTTATCTCATGGCACTCAGTAACGCTGACGGTTCTCTTGTGTTAAACACGGGCAATAAGAGTGAATTGGCCGTGGGTTACTGCACTCTTTATGGTGATATGGTCGGCGGTTTGGCACTTTTGTCGGACGTTTATAAGAGCGATCTTTATGCCATGTGCGAAACGGTGGACTTCTTGCGCGAGATGATTCCGTCCAACATTTTGACAAAGGCCCCGTCTGCGGAGTTGCGAGACAATCAAACGGATCAAGATTCATTGCCGTCCTACGATGTGCTCGATGCCATATTGCATCAAATGATTGAAGAAAGAATTGATGGAGCCAAGCTTCGCAAACGTTGGGGATCTGATCTTGCCCAACAAGTGGTACGATTAGTGAAGCGCTCCCAGTTTAAACACCGTTTGGCCCCGTTGGGCGTGCGTTTGAGTGAAGAACCTCTTAAAGGGTTATCATCCGTGTTTTTTGAAGGTCTTTTAGTGGATCGCAGATAGAGGAATTTATGAAACAAGTAGTCGCCATTATTAAACCGTTTAAGTTGGACGATGTCCGTGAAGCTTTGGCCGATATCGGTGTTCAAGGATTGACCGTCACGGAAGTCAAGGGCTTTGGCCGCCAAAAGGGTCACTCGGAGCTCTACCGTGGGGCAGAGTACATGGTGGATTTCTTGCCTAAAGTGAAGATTGAAGCAGTAATGAGTGAAGACTTGGTAGACCAAGCAGTTGAAGCTATTCAAAAGTCAGCTCGCACCGGAAAAATCGGGGATGGGAAGATTTTTGTCTTTAATGTTGAACAAGTCATTCGCATTCGTACCGGTGAAACCGACGAAGACGCCATTTAGTTTGTTTTTTTTAACCCGATGTTTTTCCAGTAAGGAGCATCGGGTTTTTCAATTTTTTTGACTTATAT
>USIM01000111.1 GCA_900554675.1 uncultured Sutterella sp. | reverse complement strand
TCAACGCCGATGGTTCTGTGGGCGAGATTAACCTTCAAAAGGGTGGGCATCCGCTCTTGCGACGCGCCACTTTGCAAGCGGCCAAGCATCTTAAGGATGTGCGTACGAGGGCCACGTCAGCCATGACGCTCGTTGTGCCGGTTAACTACGACCTCAATTAATTTGCTCAAAAAATTGCCTCCAAAATCAAAGCGATTTCGGAGGCATTTTTAAACTCATTAAAAATTATTTTTTGAGTTTCACATGCGCCTTCTTAAAAGCTAACAAAGCTTTGGCCGTGTGGGTCTTTTTCTTCATCACGTCTGCGGGCGTACCTTCTGCGACAACCGTACCGCCTTCATATCCGCCTTCCGGGCCCATATCGATAATCCAGTCGGCTTGTGCCATTACGTCGAGATTGTGTTCAATGACAACAACGGTGTTCCCGGCATCAACCAAGCGGTGCAACACGGCAATGAGTTTTTCAACGTCAGCCATGTGAAGTCCCACGGTGGGCTCATCCAAGATGTAGAGGGTCTTGGGTGCACGATAGCCACGACGCGTTACATCGTCTCGGGCTTTGATGAGTTCGGTCACGAGCTTAATGCGTTGCGCTTCACCGCCTGATAATGTGGGGGAAGGTTGACCGAGGCTCAAATACCCCAGTCCCACGTCTTGCATGAGTTTTAAGGCGTGAGCGACAGAACTTTGCGTGGTGAAAAATTCCACCGCATCGTCAATTTCCATCGCAAGCGTTTCACCAATGGATTGCCCCTTCCAGAGCACTTCTTGGGTTTCGGTGTTGTAGCGCATCCCGCCACAGACTTCGCAAGGCACCTTCACGTCCGGTAAGAAGTTCATTTCGATGGTGCGAAGGCCTTGACCTTCGCAGTGCTCGCAACGGCCGCCCTTGACGTTAAAGGAGAAACGAGAGGCGTTATACCCCCGAGCTCGCGCTTCATTGGTCTCGGCATAAATCTTGCGGATGGTATCCAAAAAGCCCACGTAGGTGGCCGGGCACGAGCGTGGCGTCTTGCCAATGGGCGTTTGATCGACTTCCAATACGCGATCTACCCATTGCGTGCCTTCAATGCTTTCGCAAAGATCACCTTCGTAAGGTTTCTTTTGAGAAATGGAGTCACTTAAGGCTTTCAATAAAACCCCACGAGCAAAACTGCTCTTGCCGGATCCTGAGACCCCCGTGAGTACCGTCAAGCGTTCTAAAGGAATCTTGACGGCGTCAGCCTTTAAGTTATTTAAATGCGGGTGATTGACCGTGAGCCAATGCGTTTCATCGTCCACGGTACGCTTAGGCTTAAAGGTATGAGGGATGGGTTCTCGCAAGTAACGGCCGGTCAAAGACTTTTCATCGTTGACGATATCATCAATCGTGCCCTTGGCAATGATTTGACCCCCACGCACACCGGCACCGGGCCCCACGTCAATGACATAATCGGCTTCACGGATCGTGTCTTCATCGTGCTCAACCACCAAAAGCGTATTGCCTTTTTGCGTGAGCATCTTCATGGCGTCTAACAAAAGTCGGTTGTCTCTCGGGTGCAAACCAATCGTGGGTTCATCCAAGATGTAGCACACGCCTTGAAGATTGGAGCCCAATTGGCTCGCCAAACGAATGCGTTGGGCTTCACCGCCTGACAATGAGGGTGCTGAGCGATCAAGCGTTAAGTAACCCAAGCCCACTTCTTCTAAGAATGCTAAGCGCAGGCGAATTTCTTTTAAAGCGTCTTCAGCAATGTCCGCATCACGACCTTTGAGTTTCAGACGGTCAAAAAAGACACGCGCTTCTGAGACCGTGAAATGCGCAATCTGCGCAATGTTTTTACCGGCAAAGCGAACACTGCGAGCCACTTCATTTAAGCGCTCTCCATGACACGTCGGACAAGGTTTCGCGGCAGCATCCGCCCAAGTGCGTTCTTCGCCACTGGCTGTTTCGTCAAACCCTTCGATTAATTGGCCGGCACCAAAGCAGGTCGGGCACCAACCCATGGAAGAGTTGTAGGAGAACAGACGGGGATCCAATTCCGGGAAACTGCGACCGCAAATGGGGCAAGAACGGTGCGTGGAAAAGATTCGCTCTTTTCCTTCTTCGTCCAAAATCGTCAAAACCCCTTTACCGATCGTGATCGCTTCTTGTAAAAGACGCTTGAGCGTTTTTTCATCGTCGCTCGTTACATCGATCTGTCCCACGGGCAACTCAATGGTGTGGTCTTTGTAGCGGGCGAGTTTCGGGAATTTTTCCGTCGAAACAAACTTTCCGTCCACACGCAATTGACCATAGCCCTTTTTGTTGGCCCATTTGGCAAGATCGGTATAAATCCCTTTTCGCTTCATCACCAAAGGTGCCATGACCCACAGTGCTTGTCCCTTATAGTCCGACAACACTTCAGAGAAAATCGTCTCAAACGATTTAGGGGCGACTTCAACGTCGCAATCAGGACAATATTGGTGGCCGAGCTTTACGTACAAAAGACGCAAGAAGTGATAGAGCTCGGTCATGGTTGCCACGGTTGACTTACGACCACCGCGAGAGGTGCGCTGTTCAATCGCAACGGTCGGCGCAATCCCCACGATGCTATCGACATCGGGTTTACTGGCTGGTTGCACGATGCTGCGCGCATAGGCGTTTAAGGATTCAAGGTAGCGGCGTTGACCTTCTTTAAAGACAATGTCAAAGGCTAGCGTCGATTTACCGGAACCCGAAGCACCAGTCACTACTGTGAATTTCCCATGGGGAATATCCACCGAAATATTTTTAAGGTTGTGTTCTTTCGCACCCTTAATCATGATGGCATCGGGTACCGTAATGGCTTGAGTGCTTGTGGCCGGTGCGTCACTTGTAAAGTAGGGGGAGAACACCTTTTGAGAGAGCGTTTCACGATAAGCCATCAAGGCTTTACCCGTGTAAGAGGTGGGGTGACTCAAAAGGGCATCAAGCGGGCCTTCAACGACCACCGAGCCCCCTAACTCACCGCCTTCGGGCCCCAAGTCCACGACCCAATCCGCGCAGTTAATGACGTCGAGATTGTGTTCAATGATGATGGCGGTGTTGCCGCGATCGACCAACTCTTGCAGCGATTGCATGAGTTTTTCAATGTCATCAAAGTGCAAACCTGTTGTGGGTTCGTCAAAGATAAAGAGATCGTTTTTCTTTGCTTGAGAATTCTTCTCGGCTAAAAAGCCCGCAATCTTTAAGCGTTGTGCTTCGCCACCCGACAAAGTGGGAACGGGTTGACCGAGTTTGAGATAGTTCAACCCCACTTTGCGCAAGGGCTCAAGACGAGCTAAAACGGCTTTATCTTCACTAAAGAATTCACAAGCTTCTGATACGGACAAATCCAAAACTTCAGCAATATTGAGTTCTTTCCCATGGCGCTCCACCGTGATTTCTAAAATCTCCGGACGGTAGCGAGAGCCGTTACAGGCCGAGCATCGCAAATAAACGTCCGACAAGAACTGCATTTCAATGTGCTCAAAGCCGTTACCGCCACAGACGGGACAGCGACCATCGCCCGAATTGAAACTAAAGGTGCCGGGTTTGTATTCACGGGCTTTGGAAGCATCCGTTTGGGCAAAGATCGTTCGAATCGCATCAAACGCACCCACGTAACTTGCAGGATTAGAGCGTGTCGTCTTCCCAATAGGGGACTGATCCACAAACTGTACGGAATCGATAAGATCGGCGCCATCTATCGTTTTGAAAGCACCAGGAGCTTCCGTGGGTTCGCCCTTGGCTTTTAAGAGGGCCGGCACCAAAACGTTTTGAATCAAGGTGGATTTACCGGAACCGGACACACCTGTCACGCAGGTCATAACGCCCAGCGGTACTTTTACATCGATATTTTTCAGGTTGTTTTCCTGCGCTCCGCGTACTGTGATAAATCCTGTCGGCTGCTTACGTTCCTTCGGCACCGGGATCACCAGTCTGCCGCTTAAGTACG
>USIM01000110.1 GCA_900554675.1 uncultured Sutterella sp. | reverse complement strand
CAAAGCAGCTTGCAAAAGCGGCGTGAAGTGTTCGGTGTTAACCGTCATCAAAGCCCAGAAGGCGCTGGCACGCGTACCTTCAAACTTTTCAGGGCCCAAGTCAGAGTCCCAAGCTTCAAAGACTTCTTCCATGGCCTTTTCAGGAGCGCTTTGACCCAACTTGTTGCGGTTTTGGTATGCAGCACGCATGAAGGGCAAGGCCAAGTCGCTTTCGCCCTTACTCATCGCGAGCAAGAGTTCCTTGGCTTCTGCGTATTGCGGAGCGCGCAACACGGGGATGATGCGTTCAAGGGTCCAATCGTAGAAGGCGCGTTGGTCTTCAAATTCAAGCGTACAGATGGAGTGCGTGATGTTTTCCAAGCTATCTTCGATCGGGTGAGCGAAGGTGTACATCGGATAAACGCACCACTTGTTGCCCGTGTTGTGGTGTTCAGCGAAACGGATACGGTAGATGGCCGGGTCACGCAAATTGATGTTGGGGCTAGCCATATCAATCTTGGCACGCAACACCATGGAGCCTTCGGCGTGCTTGCCGTCACGCATTTCGTGGAAGAGGCGTAAGTTTTCTTCAGGAGAGCGATCACGGTAGGGGCTGTTTTTGCCCGGTTCCGTCAACGTACCGCGATTGGCATGCATTTCGTCAGCACTTTGTTCATCGACATAGGCATAGCCCGTCTTCACCAAGTGTTCAGCGAATTCGTACATCCATTCAAAGTAGTTACTGGCAAAGTAAAGGTTCTTTTCTTCACCGTGTTCCCAGTCAAAGCCCAACCAACGCACGGATTCCTTGATGGAATCAACGTATTCTTGGTCTTCCTTAACGGGGTTCGTATCGTCAAAGCGCATGTGGCAGTAACCACCGTAGGCGCGAGCCAAACCAAAGTTCAAGCAAATGCTCTTGGCATGACCCACGTGCAAGTAACCGTTCGGTTCCGGCGGAAAACGGGTGCGGATGCGAGCAGGATCGGCAACACCCGTGGCCTGTTCACTGTAGGGGGCAGGATGACCGCACCACAAGCGAGGTTCGTTCGCATGCGTTTCTAAGTCGCTATCGATGATGTTACGAATGAAGTTCGTAACTTGTGCACTATTCTCTTTATTTTCCGTCGTAGACATACTTATCTTCTTTATTTCAAGGAATGGAAAATATTCATTTTACTCGGATTTCGTTTTTTTCGTCGCTTGAGAAACAGAAAACTCAAGGAAAAACAATCAGATTTGCCTTATTCGTCTGCTTTTTTGCAACCGCAACAACCGCTTTGTGAAGAACACTTCTTGCAGCCACCCTGACTGCAACCGCAACCAGGGTTTTTAAACATGTAGTAAACGCAGGCGATAACAGCAACGCCCACCGCAATTAACAAAAGCCAACTGATGAGATTCACGATATTAAAATCCTAAAATAAGGCCAATCATTCGAACGATGAAAGCCACGACCCAAGCGATGCCGCATTGAGCAAGCACCACAATCAAGGCCCACGTGCCGTTAAGCTCTCGCTTAATTGTGGCAACGGCGGCCACACAAGGCGTGTAGAGCAAGCAGAAAACCAAAAGCGTAAAGGCTGACAAAGAGGTAAGCCACGCGGTCAGCGCTTCGGTTGAACCAAACAACACGGTCAACGTACTCACAACGCTTTCTTTGGCCATAAAGCCACTGATTAAGGCGGTCGTGACCTTCCAATCACCAAAGCCCAAGGGACTAAAGATCGGGGCCATCCAACCGGCTAACATCGCGAGCATACTTTGGTGAGAGTCCGCAATGGGGTTCATTTGCAAGTCATAGTTTTGCAAGAACCAAATGACAACTGTTGCCACAAAAATCACGGTAAAGGCGCGTTGCAAGAAGTCTTTGGCTTTTTCCCACAACAAAAGCGTTACGTTTTTAAAGCCCGGTAAACGGTAGTTGGGCAATTCCATCACAAAGGGAACGGCTTCACCTTTAAAAAGGGATTGACGTAAAACAAGCCCCGTGACAATGGCCATCACGATCCCCAATAGGTAGAGCGTGATCATGACAATGGCGCCGTTTTCCGGGAAAAACGCCACAGTGAAGAACGCATAGATGGGGAGTTTGGCCGAGCAACTCATAAAGGGCGTGAGCAAAATGGTGAGTTTGCGGTCACGCTCAGAGGGTAAGGTACGACTGGCCATCACGCCCGGCACCGTGCAACCGAAACCAATCAAAAGCGGAACAATGCTTCGACCCGAAAGCCCCATTTTTCTTAAAAGCGTATCCATCACAAACGCAATGCGTGCCATGTAACCACTGTCTTCTAAGAGCGAGAGGAAGAAGAATAAGACAACAATGGTGGGTAAGAAACTTAAAACGCTCCCCACGCCATTGAAGACCCCGTCAATCAAAAGCGAGTGAACGGCACTATTGACTTGAGCAGACGTTAAGAAGGCATCCACATGATCGGTGATGGCCGTAATACCCCAATCCAACCAATCGGTGAGTAACGCTCCGATAACGTCAAACGTCAACCAGAAAATAAGCATCATGATCACTAAGAAAGCGGGGATGGCAGTGTATTTTCCGGTCAGCACTTGGTCAATGACAAGACTACGGATGTGTTCACGACTCACGCGCGGACGCACAACAGTTGCATCGCAGACGCGATCAATAAACAAAAAGCGCATGTCGGCAATAGCAGCACAGCGATCCAATCCTCGCTCGGCTTCCATTTGTTTGATCAAATGGTTGATGGTGCGCTTTTCGTTTTCATCCAAATTAAGTTTTTGAAGGATAAGTTCGTCACCTTCGGCAATTTTGCTCGCTGCAAAGCGCCACGGCAATTGCGTTTCAATAGCATGGTCTTCGATCGTGTGAGCGATGGAGTGGATGCAACGGTGAACGGCGCCTTTGTTGTCCTTTGAGCGACAGAAGTCTTGTTCAACAGGTCGCTCTTGATAGTGGGCGATGTGCAACGTGTGGTCAACGAGTTCAGCAATGCCTTCATTGCGAGAAGCGGAAATCGGCACGACCGGAATGCCCAACAAGGCTTCCATTTCGTTAATGCGGATGGTGCCCCCGTTGTTTCGCACTTCGTCCATCATATTGAGTGCCAAAATCATGGGCTTACCCAATTCAAGCAATTGCATCGTGAGGTACAGATTTCGCTCAATATTGGTCGCGTCCACAATATTGATGATGACGTGAGGGTCTTCTTCTAGGATGAATTCTCGCGTCACCACTTCTTCAGCCGAATAGGGCGAGAGCGAATAAATGCCGGGCAAGTCCGTTACACGCGTATTGGGGTGACCGATGATGGCGCCGTCTTTACGATCCACTGTGACGCCGGGGAAGTTCCCCACGTGTTGGTTGGAGCCTGTCAGGCGGTTAAAAAGGGTTGTTTTCCCGCAGTTTTGGTTACCCACTAAAGCGATGCGCATCGTTATCCCTTCAGGCAACGGCGGATGATCGGGTTGCGTGTGGTATTTGCCGCCTTCACCGTACCCTGGGTGCTCAAGCGCTTCTTTGGGTGCAGAAGGCGTGCGAGTAGCGCTTTCTGTTTCTAACAAACGAATACCGATTTCTTGCGCTTCAGCGGCACGCAACGTTAAGTCATAACTGCGAATACGAACTTCAATCGGGTCGCCCAACGGGGCACGCTTAATCATTTTGACTTCGGCATTGGGAATCAGCCCCATGTCAAGGAAGTGCTGGCGAAGTGCGCCCGAAGCCCCCACGTGGGTAATCACGGCGGATTGGCCGATAGGAAGGTCGTTTAATGTTTGGGACATAGAGAGTCAATGAGCAAAATTTTTGCTCGAAATGAGAATCGTTATTAAGCGAAAAATTTTAAATCAAAAATAGAAAAAATGTTTGAAATAACAAGTAATTTTGTCGCAAAAGAAAACGCTTGAAACGGGTAATTTCAGGCGTTTTACGTAGATTTCTGTTAAAAAGCCCCTTGTTTCCAATAGGCTTACTAAAA
>USIM01000109.1 GCA_900554675.1 uncultured Sutterella sp. | reverse complement strand
CCAAAGCGACACCCAACGTATCTGCGGCAATGGTTTCCACAGGCTTTTTCTTAGCCTTCATCATATTGGGTAACGTCACATAACGGGGTTCAGCTAGGCGAAGATCGGCCGTCACCACAGCGGGCAATTTCACCGCCACCGTTTGCATACCGCCATCGACTTCACGCGTCACAATCGCTTCTTCTTGACTGGGCAAGTCGAGCTTAGAGGCAAAACTTGCTTGCGGCATTTCACACAAAGCTGCCAACATTTGACCCACTTGATTGCAGTCATTATCGATGGCTTGCTTGCCCACCAAAATTAATTTGGGTTGTTCTTTTTCAACAATCTTTTGAAGAAGCTTGGCTACTTCCAAAGGCTCAACATTAACGTCCGTCGTAATATGAATACCACGGTCGGCGCCAATAGCCATGGCTACACGCAACGTATCTAAACTCTTTGCCGGCCCAATGGTCACAGCAACCACTTCAGAGGCAATGCCCTTTTCCTTTAATTGAACGGCGCACTCAGCGGCAATTTCATCAAAAGGATTGATGGACATTTTTACGTTTTGCGTTTCAGGCACGCCCGCCTCGTTTAAACGAACTTTGACGTTGTAATCCACAACGCGTTTTACAGCGACTAGTACTTTCATTTCTTTTTCCAACAAATAGACCGCACGATTATAGCAATCCGATCCTTAGCACAAAGTTAATGATTGTTAGACGTTTGGTTAGAATTCATCATCGTCTCGACGGTCATCCGTTAAGCGTTCACCCCAACCGGCACTGGCAAAGGCCGCTTTCAACACTTGGGTGCCTTGAGTTTCAAAAGCAAACGGATCTGACAACGTACGACGGTAGAATCGAGCGCCCGCTAAACCTTGCAATAAACCAATCATGGCTTTTGCTGTTGCACGTGGCACGTGACTGTCTTTAGGCGTTTCGCGCTCAAGATACTCTGTCATGATGCCGATTAACTCTTCACGATCGGGTACCGGATGATTGTCACTGAAAAGTCTTGCATCCACATCGCTTAAAACCCACGGCGTTTTGTAAGCAGCCCGACCCATCATCACACCGTCGACCTTCGTCAATAAACTCTCTGCGGTATCCAAGTCCCCCACCTCACCGTTAATGACAACGGTAGCTTCGGGGAAATCGCGCTTGAGATCAAAGGCAACTTCGCGCTTTAAGGGTGGAATTTCACGATTTTCTTTAGGACTTAAACCTTTTAACCAAGCGTTGCGGGTATGAACGATAAAGACGCGCACACCGGTATCGTAGAGCGTACCCACAAAGTCACGAACAAAACCGTAGTCTTCGATTTTATCGATTCCGATACGGTGCTTTACAGTCACATCAATATCGACCACATCGAGC
The DNA here is from genome assembly GCA_900554675.1 of uncultured Sutterella sp. Taxonomy (GTDB): domain Bacteria; phylum Pseudomonadota; class Gammaproteobacteria; order Burkholderiales; family Burkholderiaceae_F; genus Aphodousia. The sequence continues at coordinate 2,605 of USIM01000109.1, read as the reverse complement.
ATGGCTTTACAACAATCGGCCACCAATTGAGGTTCACTCATCAAACATGCGCCAAAAGAGCCACGCTGTACGCGCTCACTTGGGCAGCCGCAATTGAGATTAATTTCATCGTAACCCCATTGCTGGGCAAGCTTTGCGCATTGGGCTAAGGCTTCAGGGTCGCTACCACCCAACTGAAGGGCAACGGGATGCTCTTCAGCATTGAAGTCTAAGTGACGATGTTGGTCACCGTAGATAATGGCACCCGTCGTTACCATTTCAGTGTACAAGCGCGCATGGCGGCTTAATGCACGGTGAAAGTAGCGGCAATGGCGATCCGTCCAATCCAACATAGGGGCGACACAGAATCGCCAAGATTTATTTTCAGTCATCTTCTATTCGAAAAAAGCCACTCCAACACAGAGGTCAAAGTGGCTTTCACATTCAAAGTTAAAAGTTATTGCGCTTGAATGTAATCACGCAAACGTTCTGCGAAGTCAGGGCTGCGCAACTTGCGGATGGCTGCGCTTTCGATTTGACGAACACGTTCACGCGTCAATCCCATCGAACGACCCACTTCTTCCAACGTGTGGTCATGACTCGTACCGATACCGTAGCGCAAACGCAAAACCGTTGCTTCACGTTCCGTCAAGCGATCCAAGGACTTCTTGATTTCCTCTTCCATGGCCGTGACCATGAAACGACGTTGCGGATCCAACTCATCGTCACCGCGCACGAAGTCCAACTTCGTTGCATCTTCGTCATCACCGATCGGTGCGTCAATGGACTCAACACCTCGCATGGCTTGAATGAGCAATTGCACCTTAGCCAACGGCACGCCGGACATTTCAGCCAACTCGTTATCAGAAGGTTGCTTGCCGTTTTCTTGCAAATACTTTTGCTTGATACGACGAATCTTGTTGTAAGACTCCGTCATGTGAACCGGAATACGAATCGTGTTACCGTAGTCAGCCACGGCACGCGTCACGGCTTGACGAACCCACCATGTAGCGTAGGTGGAGAACTTATAACCACGACGGTATTCAAATTTATCCACGGCCTTCATCAAACCGAGGTTACCTTCTTGAATCAAATCAGGCATGGCTAAGCCACGGTTGACGTAGCCCTTGGCAATGGAAATCACCAAACGCAAGTTGGCTTCGATCATCTTGGCTTTAGCCTTAGAGAGGCTTGCTTGGGCCACGGTCATCGAACGGTGCAAATCACGTTGTTCGTGAATGCTTAAGCTTGCGCCCTTTTCGAGTTCTTGCATACGCACTTGCAATTCAGCAAAAACACCGCGTTGTTGATCAAGCATTTCGCTCCAGGCGTGACCGGCTGCCACTTCCTTGTCCAACCAGGTCAAATCGGCGCAGCTCGTATTAAAGAAAGCCACGAACTGATCTTGAGGCATATGTGCCTTGTTAACCAAAACGTCACGCATGGCGTACATCGTTTCAGTCACTTGAGCCATGTGTTGAGCCAACACTTCGGACAAGTGAGCCACAGTCTTCACAGAGAAGCGAACGATGGATAATTCATCATTGATCTTTTGACGGGCACGTTCAAACTTATCGAGCTTCGTTTCGTCACCGAAGTTTTCACGCATCTCTTCCAAATAACCGCCCAAACGGGAGAACATTTCAAGAGCACGCTCTTTCATTTCATCCAACTGTTCGACCGTCATGGCAGCAGCACCGATGTCTGTATTCAAATCGCCGGAATCGTCTTCGATTTCTTCGGTGTCAATATCAGTGAAACCATCAATCACGTTATCGATCGTTTCAGCACCCGATTGAACCTTCTCGGCCAAAACTAAGAGTTCTTGAATCGACAAGGGAGAGGTTAAAACAACTTGCACCAAGCGAGCACGATGTTGTTCAATGCTCTTAGCGACTTCAATTTCACCTTCACGGGTCAAAAGCTTGTGAGAGCCCACGCCACGCAAGTAAGCACGCAAAGGATCCTTGGACAAACCGGCAGACTCTTCCGACGTCAAGATCGTAGCGGCATCTTCTTCGTCGATATCTTCATCCACCGTTGCTTGTTGTTCAGCAAGCATTTGCACGGTATCTTCATCGGGCGTTTGATCAAACACTTGCACGCCAAAACGTGCCAAGCCCAACGTAATATCAGACAAAGCTTCTTCGCTACGCAAAGCGCTTTCAGGCAACAAGTCATTGATTTCGGCAATCGTTACCCAACCACGAGAGCGACCGAAACGCACCAATTGGCGATAGCCGTTTTCTGCACCCTCTTCGTGCAAAGGTTGTGCAGGTAATAAGCCTTCCAACGGATCTTTACGTTTTTTGCCACCACGTTTTTTCGTAACCTTCGGGGCTACGACAACGTCGTCTTCACTTTCGAGATCGTCAACATCTTCTTCAAGCTCTTCGAGCTCTTCAACCAAGTCTTCATCATCTTGCAGTTCAAGCAAGTTTTCATCGAGCTCTTCAACTTGTGCCTTGGCAGCTTTAGAAGTGATCTTAAGTTCACCCTTGAGCTTAAAACCCAATTCTTCATGCGATTGAAGCCATTGCATCAACTCCTCATCGCCTTCAACATCCAATTCCGTGTCGTCGGCAAACAAGTCGAGGTCGCTATCTTGAACGTCAGCTTTTTTCTT
>USIM01000108.1 GCA_900554675.1 uncultured Sutterella sp. | reverse complement strand
ATTTTTAGCTGATCGGTTAAAAAACGCCAGAAAAGAACTCTTGATCAGAACTTCCGTTAATTTCTTGCGCTAGCGCAAGAAGCGATTCCACTCGGGACTAAAGTCCCAAGTTTCCTCGCTATTTTTCTATGAAAAAGCGTTTTTTCTTCAAATTGTTGTTTTGTCACTGTCTTCTTGATCAATTCTCCTCATTTCTTGCGTCCAATCAAACACCTGTCAAAATTTACATTAGGACGAGAAAATCAGAATTGCGCTCGCCATCTCACTGAAAACTCACCATTTTTTTTATAAATTTCCAATTTTTTTAATGAAAAGCCTGAAAATACAGCATCTTTTACAAAATTCTAGGGGTTTACCTGCGTACGAAAAATATCTTAGGTGTTTAAGATTAAGGAGGGAAAAAACATAAGCCCTCAAAGAAGGGTGATTTCTTCTACATATTGTTAACTTTATTAGGAATGCTCCTATGTCTTTGCTTGAATGGTTAGCGATTGCCGTCATTTTCGTTACGGTTTACGCTTTGATCAAACGTTTCGAAACGCGTTTGGTTCTCTTCACGGCTGGCTTCTTCTTATGCTTGGTCGCAATGGAACCGCTCACGGCTCTTAACTCGTTTGCTTCCTCCATGACCAAGGGTTCCTTGATCATGGCTATCTGTTCTTCGATGGGTTTTGCTTACATCGCTAAGTTCACGAACTCTGACCGCAGTTTGGTTCACTACCTCGCCGCCCCGATCCGTGGCTTGGGTGTGTTCTTGGTTCCGGTTTGCACGGCTTTGACGTTCGTTATTAACATCGCCATCCCGTCTGCTGCTGGTTGTGCCGCTGCTGTGGGTTCTACGTTGATTCCTGTGATGTTGCGCGCCGGTATTAAGCCCGCTATGGCTGCTGCTGCCGTTATGGGTGGTACGATCGGTTCTTACTTCTCTCCGGGTACGTCTCACAACGCTTACGTTGCTAACATGGCTCACATGGAAGTGATGGACTTCATCGCTTACCACTCCACGTGGTCTCTCATGTGCGGCGTCTTCTTGGTTGTTGGTCTCTTGATCGTTGCTCTCGTTTTGGGCGATCACAAGGGTGACAAGGAAGCCGTTGCTAACGTTAAGGAAGCCAAGGATGACTTCAAGCCCAACCCCGTTATGGCTATCATGACGTTGATTCCGATCGTTATCCTCGTTGTTGGTAACGTTTGGGTTCCGGCTATCAAGATGGGCGTGGCACAAGCCATGGTCGTCGGTGCTGTTATCACGTTGCTCTTTAGCTACGCTTTCAACCGCACGAACCCGCAAGAATTCTCCAAGCAATTCTTTAACGGCTTGGGTAAAGGTTACGCTGAAGTGATGGGTATCATCATCGCTGCCGGTGTGTTTGCTGCTGGCTTGAAGGCCTCCGGCTTGATCGACACGTTCGTCGAAGTCTTGAAGAACTCTAACGACATCGCTCGTTGGGGTGGTTCCTTGGGTCCGTGGTTGATGGGTACGATTACGGGTTCTGGTGACGCTGCTACGATGGCCTTTAACGAAGCCGTTACGCCGCACGCTCCTGAATTCGGTATGGAAATCCACTCCTTGGGCGCCTTGGCCTTCTTGACGGGTGCCTTGGGTCGTACGATGTCCCCGATCGCTGGTGCAATGGTTGTTGTGTCCGGTATCGCTATGGTTAGCCCGATGGAAGTCGCTAAGCGCACGGCAGTTCCGGTTACGGCCGCTGTGTTTGCTTTGGCAATCTTGATGGTGTAATACCTGATTCGCCTCATTAATACTTAATGAGACATAAGGCTGGTGGGTTTCTCATCAGCCTTTTTTTGATTAAAGCCAACCTTCTGTTACAGACTTACATCTATTGAATCAACCGACAGAAAATCAACCGTTACAATAGATAGTTGGAAGTAGGTTTTTTAGCGCAATTATGCGTTATTAACAAATAAACCCCCTTCAAGGGGAAAGCCCACTGGGCTTGGATTTCAAAACGAGGTGTAAACCTCATTTGTCTCACTTGAGACATCGTTATCGGAGTGTTAATTATGAATGAACAATTAAAGTCTAAGATCGAACAAGTCATCCCGCAATTGACGGTTGTTCGTCGCGACTTACACAAGCATCCGGAATCTGCTTGGACGGAATTCCGTACGGCTTCCATGGCCATCAAGAAGATGCAAGAACTTGGCTACACCATCACCATGGGTGAAAAGGCTGTTTGCCGTGAAGCCATGATGGGCGTTCCTTCTGCTGACGCACTCCGCGCCCACATGGAACGTGCTATCGCTCAAGGCGCTGATCCTGAACTCGTCGCCAAGATGGAAGGCGGTTTGACGGGCTTCTGGGCTGACATGGACTTCGGTGGCGAAGGCCCCTTCTTGGCCGTTCGCTTTGACATGGACTGCAACGACGTTTCTGAATGCGCTGACGCCGATCACCGCCCCAACGTCGAAGGCTTTGCCTCTGTCAATAAGGGTGCTATGCACGCTTGCGGCCACGACGGTCACGTTGCTATCGGTTTGGCTTTGGCTGAAGTCGTTGCTGCTTGCCGCGACCAATTACAAGGTAAGATCCGCTTCATCTTCCAACCGGCCGAAGAAGGCGTCCGTGGCGCTATGCCGATGGAAAAAGCCGGTGCTGTTGAAGGCGTTGATGAAATCTTCGGTATGCACATCGGCTTCCAAGCCAACAATATCGGTAAGGTCATTTGCGGTACGAAGAACTTCTTGGCTACCACGAAGGCTGACATCACCTTCACGGGTGTTCCGTCTCACGCCGGTAACGCTCCTGAAGAAGGTAAGAATGCCTTGTTGGCCGCTGCTACGGCTTTGTTGAACATGCACGCTATCCCGCGTTCCGGTAAGGGTGATACGCGTATCACGGTCGGTAAGTTGATCGGCGGTGAAGGCCGTAACGTTATTCCGCCGAAGGCCGTTTTGTTCCTTGAAACGCGTGGTATCACGTCTGCTTTGGACGAATACATGTTCGGTGAAGTCAAGCGTATCGCTAAGGCTGCTGCCGATATGTGGGGTTGCGGTTACTCCATCGACATCAAGGGCGGTACGAAGAGCGGTGAATCCGACCTCGAAGTCGCTAAGGTTGTTGCTGAAGAAGCCCGCGATATGGGTTGCTTCACGGACGTGATCGAAGAACAAAACTTCGGCGCTTCTGAAGACTACTCTCACTTCATGAGCACGGTTCAAGCCGCTGGCGGTAAGGGTACGTACGTTCAAGTTGGCTCCACCTTGCGTGCCGGCCACCACAACAGTCACTTCGACTTTGACGAACAATCCTTGGCTAACGCTCTTGAATTGGTTGGTCGTTGCGTCTTCCGTACGCTCGGCAAGTAATCGAATCACTAGCTAACTAGCTGATTTTAAGGCCACAATTTTCGGATTGTGGCCTTTTTCTTTGAATTGAGTTCATCTCAAAAACGTACAAGTACCGATCAAGTAGCGATCAAGCTCCGATCAAGTTAAAATAATTCATCGGCAATCGGAAAAAGAAGCGACTCCATGAAAAATTTCGACGAATACTTAAAAGAAAAAGAACCCGAAAAGCGTGAAAAAGGCTACGCATGGCAGACAGCTATTGGCCTTCAGGAAGTCGACGGTTTAAAGCCCTCTGACTATCTAATTAAAACGGCTCAAAAACATATCGAAGGCGATATCTCTATTGATGAAGTTCAAAGTCTCATCAAAAGGCAGTTTTGCCCCCAGACTGCTCACCTTCTGGTTTTCTTCCCCCACATAGAGAATATCCACGTTCAGGTTTCCGCTGATAAATGCCTTTCCTTCGCTAAGACGCACTTCATCCATGGAAACGTCACCCTTGTTCTGGATCAGTCGGCCCACATCCGGCTTTGCATCTGGTACATTATAATCTGTATCAAACGTTACCTGGCTGGCTGCACGGCTTTTTATCTGAAGCATCTGCACACTTTCTTTTCTTAATTCCACTACTCTCCACTCCTTTTGATTGATTAAAATTTCCCATATAAACTTTTGCGATCTGTCAAAAAGCCT
>USIM01000107.1 GCA_900554675.1 uncultured Sutterella sp. | reverse complement strand
TTAGCTGATCGGTTAAAAAACGCCAGAAAAGAACTCTTGATCAGAACTTCCTATAAAGACCACGGCATGGAGTTGATAAATGCCTCAACGGCTTATGCTGAAGGTTATACGGGTAAGGGTGTGACCATTGGTATCAATGACTCCGGTATTCTCTTGTCGCATCCGGAGTTGGCAGGTAACCGCATTCGCGCCGTGACGGCCAAGGGTGTTTATTCCAAGGACGGTACGCGTTATCCCTTTGCCTACATGGGTCAAACCGGTGAAGCAAAGAATCGCTTCGGTGGTTATAAGAAGGGTGAAAAGTTCTCCATCCCCGGTCACTTTGTTTTAGGCCATAGCGACTCGCACGGTACGCACGTCACGGGCGTGGCAGCCGGTAACCGTAACGGTCAAGAATCTCACGGCGTGGCATGGGCCGCTAAGGTGGTGGCAAGCAGCACGGGCGGTAATGACAACATGAACTACGGTCCCTTCCAAGACTACGGCTATTTCTTAGCGGCTTGGGAAGCGGTGGCCAAGAGCGGCACGAAGGTAATCAATAACTCTTGGGGTACGAACGTTCGTATCGTTGATAAGAATCATCACTTTGATGTGGGCCAAATCGGTACCTATGGTGAAGAAGTCGCTGACAACAAAAAACGTACGGACTATGATACGACGAACTCCGTTTCTGAATACTTCCTCTTTAAAGCCGATGCCAAGGCCAACGGTGGCAAGAACTTCATGGATGCTGCTTGGGAAGTCGCAAAGAAGTATGACTTGATTCAAATTTTCACGAACGGTAATCGCCGTTTCCAAAACCCGTACTACCGCGCCATCTATCCGTTCTATAACCCGGAAGCAGAAAACAATTGGATTGCTGCCGGTTCCGTTCAACGCAATCCCAAAGACGGTTCTTACATCATCTACGGTGATGTGAACACGAAGGATGATACGAACTATGGCACAGGCGGTCATAACCATGCCGGTATTGCCAAGTGGTGGGGTGTGACATCTCCGACCGATGCTTGGAACGCTGCCGTTAACAATAAGACGGGTGAAGCCTTCTTGAAGGTTGCTGGCGGCACCTCTAACGCGGCTCCGCACATCGCAGGCTCCTTCGGTGTCTTGCAACAACGCTTTGGCGACTACATGACGCCCACGCAAGTGCGTAACGTCCTCTTTACGACGGCTAACCGTACGGACAATGGCATCGGTGAAGCCATCCGTGGCAGTGACGGTGACAAGATCGACCCGTATGTGCCTGATGAAGATTACGGCTGGGGGATTATCGATTTGGGCAAGGCCATCTATGGGCCGGGCCAATTCTTCGGAACCTTTGACGTGACGATGAATCGTGATGATGAATGGCATAACGTTATTGGCGATCAAGCCATCCAAGCTCGCGGCAAAGAAGACGCTAAGTACCTCAAGAAGAACCAAAAGCGTGTAGCTGAATTAAAGGCCAAGGAAAAGTTGACCGATCATGAAGCTTGGGAACTTGAGTACAAGGAAAAACGTTTTGCCGCTATCGCCGATCGTGTCGCACAAGGTAACGTCGGTAAGTTAGTCAAACGCGGTACGGGCACGTTAACGTTGACAGCCGTGAATACTTACACGGCGTTGTAGGCGGTACGTTGGCCGGTTTGACGGAATCCTTCGGTTCCGGTGTCGTTGACGTTCAAAAGGGCGCAACGCTTCAATTGCACAAGAGCATTGAAGTTACCAAGGCCGGTCAAGACGGACCAGTGACGACGCAAGCTTTGGGTACCGATAAGGATCGCGATGACGCCAATATCGTGTTGCAACAAGGGGCGACCTTGGCACTTGCCGCACCTGAAATTTCTGTCAAGAATTTGATGGTCAACGGTAACGCAACATTGAAGGTTACGGGGCTTAATAAGGCCACGGTGAAGCTTGTTTCCCAAGACGGTGTGGTGACCTATCGTGTGACTGCTGATGATGAATTGACGGGCACGGATAAGTTAAGAGTCGCTTACGATAAGACGTTGTTTAAGAATGCACAAATCACGGTTGATGATGACGTATTAACGGTGACGATGCACTTAAAGTAATCCTTCGATTGTTGTAAATTATGAGTCGGCTTGAGGTTTAATAACTTCGAGCCGATTCTTTTTCAACTTTTTGTTGATTTTCTAGACATAATGACATGGAACCCTCCTTATCCCCAAGTGGGAGAATATGGATAAGACAAAACCCAAAAAAGGAGATTTCCATGTCAACCAAAAGAATACTCGCTAAAGAGATCGATGCCAACCAATCTTATGAAGTTATTGGTCTAGATCTTGCTAAAGATAATGTCAGCTTCGTTGGTATTACGACTGATGGTGAAGTCATTAGAGTTGACCGTGTGGAATACACAACCTTAATTGAGAAGGCAGGTCAAATGGATCGTACCGTTTTTGGTATGGAGCCCTGCACAGAAATGAATTGGCTTTGCAATGAACTTAAAGCGTTAGGTCATGAGTGTCGAGTCATTAACGGCAAAGCCGTTCAAAATCAAATTGACACTTACTTTGCAGGACAGAAGAACGATTTAAACGATGCCGAAGCCATTGCCTATTTGACTCGAGAAAATCGTATTCAAATGATCCGTCCAAAGACTCGTGATGAAATGATCTTACAACCCTATATGACAGAACGCGAACTGTTACATAAGCATGCTAACTCGACCCTGGTCTCATTGAAAGGTTTAGCTCAGGCGTGGGGTTTAAAAATTACCAAACACCTTGCCAGTGAAATGAAGTTAATAGAAATTATTGATCAGGCATTGCATATTCCTGAAGAGATTAGAGATTCATTTAAGGAAATGATCAAATCTTTTAAGTCTTACGAACGAAAATCTAAGCAACTTCAAAAACGCATTGAACAAATCGTTGCTACGGATCAAATGTGCCAGAAAATTATGAAGGTCCCGGCTATTGGCCCTTTAACGGCTGCGCAATTACGTGTCACCATTGGTGATATTGAACGTTTTGACGCACCAAAGAAGTTACCCGCTTATTACGGGCTTGTCCCCAAAAATTTGACAACCGGACATGTTGAAAAGATGGGACATATCACTAAGCGTGGTGACAAACTGACTCGCAGCTTGATGGTTCAATGTGCTGCTGTTCTATTGGTACTTGAGAAAAAAGACAAGTTAGCTCAATGTCCTTTAAAGAAATGGATCGCTAAAAAAAGAAAAGAATTAGGTTACTGCAAGTTGGTCGTGGCTCTTGCGGCAAAACTCTTGCGTATTGTTTGGGCTATCCTCAAGTACAACAAGGAATTTAACCTTAAACGCGCAGGCATTGCACGTTGCAATCTACCAAAAGAGACTAGAGCTAGTTTGTTGTAATCACACTCAAAATTACACTGCTGATAATCGAAAATAATCAAACATGAGAAAGCCGAAGGCGCCGTCAAACAGCCTGTAGGGGAGGAAAGGATTAGTTCCTGTTGACATAATATGGCATTGATGGTCTCTTCTTGAAGTTCATGGTGGGCAAACGAGGTCAGTAATGATCGATATACAGCCCGGAGAGATTAGTAGATGTGCCTCTTGGCATGGTTGGTTAAACGATGATATTCAGCTTGGTTTTAGCGCAGAGAAATAGCTAAGTAAACGTAAACGAGTTATCCACATTTTTTCTTGCTACAGCCCACTATAGAGGGTGAGCGCTTCGAAAAAAAATGGATAACTCTCCCGCTCGAGTTCGCGCTTTGCGCTCAATGAAAATTGGGCTACAGGAAAAATTTATTTAAAAACCCTTGACAAACAGGAGGGTTCCAGAGATCCTCCCCTCGTTAAAACGAGAGGATTCCTACGGGCAGTGCACAGGTTTTAACCCGTACACCACCTTCGGTGGGTTCCTGTTGCTGACCAACTAATGTTGGTTCACTCGGCAGGCATCAAAGGGAATGTCCGCCCCCGGTTTAACACATTAATCGCCCCTACCACATCAGCATTATTTGTGTAGCCACATTGACGGCACTCAAACTTCGCTTGCGTAGGGCGATTTTCTTTTT
>USIM01000106.1 GCA_900554675.1 uncultured Sutterella sp. | reverse complement strand
CCTTGACAAACGGGAGTGATCCATAGATTAAAAACAGGGGCTTTACGGAGGTTGCTGTAAATAGGTTGATAGTGTGAAAGAAATACGAGTGAGAAATTGAAGTTATTTGGGTTCTTTGTGTATTGGCTGTGAAGGAGTTCATTATGAAGAAATCATTAGTTGCTGTTGCCGTATTAGGCGCATTTGCGGGTTCCGCTTTAGCTGCTGACATTGCTATCTACGGTGTCGTTGACCTTGGTTTGCAGTATCAAAATACCCAGTTTGAAATGGATTCTTGGTTTATGAATGGTGGGACTGCGTTCGATTTGGATAAGGATTCTTGGGGTCTTGAGTCAGGTTCTAATTCCGGTTCTCGTTGGGGTATCAAGGGTTCTGAACAAATCTCAGAAGGTTTAACGGTTGGCTTCCAATTGGAACAAGGCTTTAACGCTGATGCTGGTGACTATGCCGACGAAGACCGATTCTTTAACCGTGAATCCCGTCTTTACATCCAAACGCCTTATGGCGAAATTGGGATGGGTCGTATGGGGGCATTGGATTCCGGTTTAGGCTCTTACGACATGATGGAAGAGGCGAGCGCCTTTGGCACGGGTTGGGGCGCCACGATTGGTAATAGCACCGCTATTCTTCGCGGTATGGGCGACCGTATGGACAATACCATTACCTATAAGTCTCCCGAGTTTAGTGGTGTGACGGTTTTGGCTCAAGTCTCCTTGTCTCCGACCAGTGATGAGGATGAAGGTTCTTCTGACTCAGACCGCTATTACGCTTTAGGTGTCAAGGGTCAGTGGAATGCATTGGAAGCCGCTTTGGTCGTCAGTTCTGTTGACTATGCTCGTGACTATGCCAACATCAATTTGTTTGGTAGCTTCCCGGATAATTCTAAGGTTGTGACGGGGTACGTTGCTTACGATTGCGGTTTTGCCAAGACTACGTTAAGTGCTCAATACTACGACGATATGAGAAAGAATCCAGTGCCCTCCGAGATCAGTCATGGTGGAGATAACTTTGCTTTGAAGGGCTACGGTGTAATGTTAAGTACGACGGCACTGTTAGCAGGCGGTAAGTTCTTGGCCTCTGTCGGTTATGCCGATTATGAATCGACTCTTGAGTCGGATATGACTTTTGAAGATTTCAACATCGGCATCGGTTATGAATATCCCTTGAGTAAGCGTACGTATATTTACTCTGGTGCAGGTTATACCAAGTCCGATTACAAATGGTTCAATTACGAAAAGACCATCGAAGTCGTCTCCGGTTTGGTTCACACTTTCTAATTTGCTTTTTAGTTAACCACTAACAAAATAGCCGAGCGTAAAAACTCGGCTATTTTGGTCTTAAGACTTTCAAAGCTTACGGTGCGCGGTTATAGAGCGTTTGCAACACACCACGAATCACTAAGTCCGTTGTCTTTTGATTTAATCCGTCAATGGCATCGGGTTCCGTCAAAGCCGTCGGATCGTATTCTTCAGGTTGCTTTTTCATTTCAGCAATCACAATGTCTTTCCAGAAGGCCGGTGCTTCGCTTTCTTCCCAATAGCCACGACCTCGACCAAAGTGGGCAACCGCCAAGTAAAGCAAAATGGCTTCTAACAAATAGTTTTGAAGAGCGATCTTGCTCCAAGAAACACGCGTGCCGTGCACGCCCTTGACTTGGTTATAGGCGATAGCAGCACCTGCGCCACCAATGGCGCCAATAACGGTGCCTAAAAGCGTTCCAAGGCCACCCGTTAAGCCACCCGTTGCCAAGTCCGTTGCAAGGCCGCTCGCGGCACCCGCGCCCACGGCACCCACAATGGCAGCCCCCTTAGGGTTGGCTGCGGTATTGACCGTCCAGTCCGTCTTTAATCGACGCAAAATTTCACGACGAACGCCCGCGCCGTCAATGCCATGCGTATCAATCAAACGTTGCGTTAAAGCGCACAAACCGTCAGCTGCACGAGCTGCTAATGCGTTTTTCGCATCTTCAATGGGGCCGGCTTGAGGTTTAACAACACCTAAGCGACGCCCCCAGTCTTTGACTTGTTCCGTCAATGAATAATTGGACAGTTCTTCGTGATCAACCACCAATTGCGTCATGTAGTTGGTGATGGCTTCAATACTCGTTGAATAAACAGCACGGCGTTGGCGTGTCCACGCTTCTCGAAGCGCTTCATAGGTGGCTTTTTGTTCTTCGGTCAATACGTTGCCGATCGCATCAAAAAGCGCAAATTCTTGCACCCAGCAGCGGGCAAAGGCGTCCATCGGTAAGACAGTCTTAACCAACGGGAATTGCGCCATGTAGTCGTTCCATTGTGCGAGTTCTGCTTCTTCTAAACTCTTTTCACGGGGCTTGCCCATTTGGTTTAAAAGCACGATCACGGGCTTATTAATCCAAGAAAGAATTTGCATTTCTGCGGCAACGTAAGAGCAAGCCTGCGGAGATTCACTGGCGTTAACCAAATAAAGCACAACGCTACTCGTGTCACGGACGTGTTTTAAGGCGCGTTGGTTAAGCCACAAGGCCTTGTTGGACATACGATCCCAGACTTCTGCCAAAAACCAACCCAAGGGGTTTGAACGGCCTTCTAAGCGTTGTGCTAAACGAACGCTGTCACCGAACCCCGGGGTGTCCCATAAAACCAATTCAGAGTAACCGTCAGAGCCGCGGATAAGCACATAGTCATCGTTGGTTTCTGTGACGTGAGGACGGTCAGCCACTTCACCGATATCTCGACCCAAGAGGGTACGCGCAAGCGTCGTCTTCCCGATATTGGTGTGAGAAACCAGACTTAAGTTAATTCGCATTGTTTGCATATCAGCCATGACACATGTCCTTCCAATTAAGCCACTTGCCCGCAGGCTTTCTTCAATTCGTCTTGCGTTTGTTGATCGGGTTTAAGCCCTGAGTGATAAAACACCACAGGAACCTTGGCGCTTTCGGCAAATTCTTTCCAAAGATCTTGACGCATTTGAATACGATCGGCAAAGTCACCGAAACGCGTGATGTAACCGCCCATATCGACTAAAAGCAAAACTTTGGCTTTGCCGACTTTTGCTTTGATGAGTTCCACCGTGTGACCTTGCACTTCGTGCTCAGGCGTCGTGGTGCCGTTCATCAAAATCCAAACTTGTTGCGCCGTGCCCGATGCTTCAAGCGTCAACGGCGCCTCTTCAGAGGCAAAATCCAACGTGTGATTACGGACTTCTGCCAAGTTAAAACCTAAGCTTTCAGCAAGACGGTAAGCCGTTTCAATCGCACCTTGATTGCTGTTGGTATCCGGAATCATCAAATCGAGATTAAGTTCTTCCGCACGCCACGCCTTCAAAATGTCTTGGTAGTAACGATCTTCTAAATCCAACGGATAGTTTTTCGTGAGTTTCGAAATGGCAATCGTGTGCTTAAAAACCAAAAGTAAACGGGGAATGACAACAAAGAAGCAAAGCATCACAATGATGCGCAAAAGCCAAAGGCTTGCGGAGACTTCAACGCCACTCATCGCTAAGCGGTCAAAGCGCAAATTCGCCACTTCCAAAATATTGGGCATGGGGCCTAAGAAATTCGTAAAGAACCCGTAGGTCACCATGATGAGCTGGTAAACAATTTCAGGGCTTTCCGCTAACCACGTACTTTCCCAACCCACGGTATAAGCCGTACCGATCCCGCGAAGCAGGACGCTTACGATCATGCCAACCACGAAACCTAATGCAGCCAAGTGGAAAGCACGAGCCGTGAATTCCGTTAAAAACGGTGCCATCAATTGGCCAAGCGTTTTCGCTTTGTCCAGGGATTTTGTGAGGATATTTTTTTGTAAGAATGAAAAGCTTTGACGAATGCCTAAGAAGTCACGGCGCTTATCTTCACGAAAGCCCGAAATGAAAAGGGCCAAATAGACCACAATGTTCCAAAGCAAGATGCCAAAAAAGGGCAACGACAAGAGGTTAATGCGAGAGCCGGTGCTGGCAAACTGATCGGTTAAGAGACCTGCTAAGAGGGCAATCGCAAATAACCCCCACGTTAACCAGGCAGGAGGAAC
>USIM01000105.1 GCA_900554675.1 uncultured Sutterella sp. | reverse complement strand
CTTTTAAAGGGATTGCCGTTTTTTTTGAGAATTATTGTTTTACCCATACCTAAGAGAGAGAACAATGAAGGCTACACCGAATACTGTCCAAGCCATGTTGGAACCGATGATTAAGGCGGCTGGCGGCTGGGTCAACACCCACGCTCACGCAGACCGTTCCTTTACGTTGAGTCCCGAAGTGATGAACATGCGTCGCACCTGCACCTTGCAACAAAAGTGGGATGCTCTTGACCGTCTTAAGAGAGAGTCCACCGTTGACGTCTTCTACGGGCGCTTTTGCACCATGTTTGAATTGATGATCAGCCAAGGTGTCACGGGTTTGTGCACCTTCGTTGACATTGACCCGCAAAGCGAAGACCGCGCCATCATCGCCGGTCTCAAGGCTCGCGAACACTACAAAGACCAATTGACGGTGAAGTTTGCCAACCAAACCTTAAAGGGTGTGATCGATCCGGATGCTCGTAAGTGGTTCGATATCGGTGCCGATTTGGTTGACATCATCGGTGCCTTGCCCAAGCGCGACGAACGCGACTACGGCAAGGCCGATGAAGCTTGGAACATCATCATGGGTACGGCCAAGGAAAAGGGCAAGATGATTCACGCCCACGTTGACCAATTTAACCAAGCAACGGAATACGAAACGGAAATCATGTGCCAAAAGACCATCGAATACGGCCTCCAAGGTCGCGTGGTCGGTGTGCACGGCATCTCCATCGGTGCTCACTCCAAGAAGTATCGCCAACGCCTCTATCAATTGATGCGCGAAGCCGGCGTGATGATGATCGCCTGTCCGACCGCTTGGATTGATACGCCTCGCTCTGAAGCGATCGGCCCGTCTCACAACTCCATGACGCCGGTTGACGAATTGGTGCCTGCCGGTGTTCGCGTGGCCATCGGTGTGGACAACGTGGCTGACGCCATGGTGCCTTGGAGCAATGGTGACATGTGGCACGAATTGACCTTGATGGCAACGGGTTGCCGCTACGACAACTTCGAAGACCTCGTTGAAATTGCTACCCGCAACGGCCGTATGGCTTTGGGTATTGATCCGTATGAACCCTTGGCTGTGAAGTGAGAGGAGAACTGAATATGCCGTCTATGCTTGCTGAAAACATTTTGACCGAAAACTTGCTCACGTTAAACGCAGTCGCTTTCTTATCCGAAGAACCGTTGCGCTTGAAGTCCGGTTTGGTCACCCCGATTTACGTTGATAACCGTAAGTTAATTACGCACCCTGATGCTTGGCACGATGTGATCGAAACCATGGCCTCCTTGATTGAAAAGTGGGGCTTGGAATATGACGTAATCGCCGGTGTTGAAGCCGGTGGTTTGACGCACTCTGCTGCACTTGCCTATCGCTTAAACTGCCCGACGATCTACGTTCGTCAACGTGCTAAGACCTACGGTGACTTGGACCGTATCGAAGGTGGTAGCGTCAAGGGTTTGCGTGTTTTGGTGATTGAAGACCACATCTCCACGGGCTTGTCTTGCTTGGATGCCATCAAGACCTTGCGTGAAGAAGGCGCCATCGTCACCGATTGCGTCAGTATCACGAACTTCGACATGGCCGAAACCAAGGCCTTGTTTGAAGAAGTCGGTGTTAAGACTTATCGCATGATCGAATTCAAGAAGATCGTCAATAAGGCTGTTGAAATGGGCTTAATCGATGAAGCGCTCCAAGCCACCATTGAAGAATGGTTGAAGACGCCTTGGACGTGGGCTGCTCGCCGTGGTTTGATCGCAACCTCGCGCGAAAACTAATTAGAGACTCAATCTCGACTAAAACAGGACGTCAATTCGGCGTCCTGTTTTGTTTTTAAGGAAAGATAAACAAAGTTTTAAATAATGATTTACACTAATGCACAGTTGTGCGAATCAACATTTGTACATTTACTGGTTTTGACATCATTTTTTCTTTCAACAAAAATTCTTGACTCTTTTGCATGGCGTCCCGACTTTGACACTTCTAAGTACAAAAAACCGCTGTAAAAGCCCTATTACCTGGGTCTTCAGCGGTTTTAATGTTTTTACTTTGCGTAGTTATCACTCGCCGGCTCGTTCACGTATTCCTTTCATCTTTAGTTTTAGTGACAAGGCGTGTTTGTCCTCATAGGTATTCAGAACACCTAATCCCACCGCACTCATTATTCTGTCAAACTCACTATCCGTATTGGTCTTTACGTAAACCGTCTCCCGACCAGTTTTAACCGGTATCACACTGGCCTGACGGAGCTTTTCCAATATCTGATTGGTGGGGAGTTCAATACAGGCTTTGTTTAGCGTTAATTCCAATACACGTTGGATAACCAACGCAATGTAGCAACTCAAGAAATGTCCTTTGATATGCTCATCATTCCATACGTAGCATGGGCGAGCCTCCAAGCTGGTTTTTGTGATACGGAAACAATCTTCAATGCGCCACAGGTTGTGATACGTCTGCATCACCTCTGACATTGTCATATCTTTCACGTTGGTACAAATCGCATAGTAACCTGCCCACTTCTTTTGATCTGAAATCTTTGCTTGATTGAGTACAAGGTCTTTTTTACTTGTCTCGGTTTTTACCAACGAGCGCCACCCTCGACTGCTTTTAACTGCACCGGGATTTTCAGTAATGGCCTTTTGAGCTTTCTCGATGGCTCTGGCTAAGTCTTTTAAATCTTTTGCAGCGCGAGAGGCCGAGTAACTTACTACCCACTGAGTATCAATCGTTCCAATAACTTTATTGGACGTGTATTTCCTACCTGTCTTCTGACTGATTTTCGTTTCAAATAGTTCACGTGGCACATCCAAATTCTTACACTTCAGCAGCACTTCTCCTTCGGCATCAATCATAAATTCTGACCAGTTATCCTCACTTAAGATTTGCCCTTGGATCTCACGACTGACATTCCTGACCTTCTGAGCAATAATAAATTCACACCCAAGATCATTGAGTTTCAGAAGATTCTCATTGGAGTTCAGGCCGCGATCGGCCACCACAATCATTCGCTTGATGTTGTAGGTTTTCTTTAAGCGTTCAATGATTGGACACATGGTGCCGAACTCATTGGTGTTGCCATTGAATAATTCATAATCGAAAGGCAGACCATTTTCATCAACAACCAATCCCAAAACCACTTGAACTTCGTTGACTTTATGATCCTTACTGATACCGAACCCCCTCATTTGGCTTTCGGATCGACTTTCATAGGCGTAAGTCGTCACATCATAAAAAGCCAAAGTCACTTCCTTTTGACGCCAGGCAGACAGGTTTCGATTAATGTGTTTTAAGAGATAGTCTTTATTTTCAGACAACTTATCGAGTGAACGATAGATGTGTTGGAGCTGATTAACATCATCAAAGTTGGCAATGTAGTGCAGGCGATGATCAAAGGCGTTTCGTTTGCTACTGGGAGCCAGTAAGCGAAGGGCTGTTAACAGTAAACCGGTTTTAGCGAAATCGTACTCAATCTTGGACTTATTTTGCGCATAGCGAAAGGCTTGAGGCAGTTTCAAGTCATCCCAAATCTTTTTAATGACGGCAATGCCGAGATTAAGGCTTTGAATTCCCTCTTGGGAAGCGTTTGTCTGGGCTGCTGATTGCATATCTTTGAGGTGAGTTTGAGCCTCGAGCATCCGAGCGGAGTATTGGCTCTTCTTTTCTAATGCATTGAGTTCATCAACATGCTTTTGAATCTTCTCGATGGCCTGAGGGTCTTGCTCAAGAAGTCGGTCGAGTCGTCCGTAGTTTTCAACGACTTTGCTGCGTGATTGACCTTTTTCATTACGAAAGCTACGCCAAACGCGAACATATTGGACTTGACCATTTTTAACGATATTAAGACGAACAGGCATAAACAAAAGACTCCTATGAGCTTCCATTATAGCATGATAGCCTAACAATAGCTACACTAAAGTAAATAAATTTTCTTCACCAAACGCAATCATTGAAGGGGTTTGGTGAAGATTAAGTCTTATTCAAGTGTCAAAGTCGGGACAGGGCTGATGCACCTAATTGAAACTCTGAGATATCAAGTTGTTCGTTCATTG
>USIM01000104.1 GCA_900554675.1 uncultured Sutterella sp. | reverse complement strand
GACCTCAACAAATAAGACGGATGATAGGTCACAATCACAGGCGTCTCCACCCCGTTAATTGTTAACGTATGAGGATTTTGACGCAATTGCTTCATACTGGCTTCAGTCCCCAATAAAGCATGAGCGGCAATGCGCCCTGACAAAATTACCACCTTGGGGCTCAAAAGCGACAACTGACGCTCGAGATACGGGCGACACATCGCAATCTCTTCGGGATGCGGATCGCGATTGTTGGGCGGTCGGCACTTAAGCACATTGATAATCGCCACGTCTTTGCCGCGTTGAAGTCCTAAAGCCATCAAAATGTTTTCTAAGAGTTCGCCACTCTTACCAACAAAGGGCTTACCTTGAATATCTTCATCTCTGCCCGGTGCTTCACCGACAATGACCATCTGTGCGGTGGGCTCCATCGTACCGAAAACAGTTGATAGACGTGTCTTACACATCGCTTGACAGGCTTGACATTGACTCACATAGTCACGCAATTGCGTCCAATCGGCTTGGGCAATATCAGCGTTTGAAACAGGCTTTTGCGTCACTTCGCCCGGTTGATCCTTGGGCGGTCGAATGGGCGTTAATTGATGAGACTCAACCTTGCCCGTTCCGGGGCTATCCAAACGATGAATCGGTTTGGTCGCCTCTTTGGCTTGAACAGAGGCAATCGTTGCAGGGGCCACCGGTTTTTGCACTTCGGGCGTCGGTTGTTGAGGCATGCCCCAACCGGTGCTTTGTTGAACAGGCGGTTCAATGGGAGCTTGAGGACGCAACACGGATTGTGGCGGAACCTGCGGTTGAACGTCCACTTTAGGTGCGGCCGGCGCATCACGCATAATGGCAGCAGGCGACAACGGGTCTTCGTCATCGCGACCGATCCAAAGCGGACCAATGTCCATGGCCATCCATATACGTGCTTGTTGCGTATCCATCGTTTAAATGTCTTTACTTAAAAGTTCACATTGCATGACGATCGCATCTTCACGACCGTCCTTAGTCGGATAGTACCCTTTTCGGCGGGAAATTTCGTGGTATCCCATTTTGCCATAAAGCGCTTGTGCTGCAAGGTTACTCACTCGAACTTCCAAAAAGACGTTTTCAGCGCCCTTTTGCAAAAGTTCAGCATGCATTGCTTCAATGAGCATTCGACCAAAGCCTTTGCGTTGGCATTCGGGCTTAACGGCAATCGTTAAAATCTCGGCTTGCTCAAAAACCTGCATAAAAACAACGAAGGCACAAATATCTTCGTTTTCTTTTAAGACCAAAAAGCGATGACCGGCATTAAAAGACCCTTCAAATTCACCTAACGTCCAAGCAAATTCGAACGCCGCTTTATCAATGGCAGCGACAATCGGAAGATCCTCTTTTTTGGCGTTAACGATCTCTAGCATTACAAACGCTGTCCTTCTTCACGCTCTTTAATGGTAAGCGCCACACGATCTCGAACATACAAAGGAGCAGCTAACTCGGCAGGTTGCCACATGTCTTTTAAGTCTTCACCTTGACCCAAAGCCCATTCAATCATAAATGTGGCTTGAGGTTCTTGAAATTGCGTCGGGATGGAAAGATTCATCTCATAAACACCGATAGCGGTACCTACTGCCATTTCGACGTTATGCAGCTGAAGCCAATCGCTCACGCTCTCAGGCTTAATGAGTTGTTCGGGTTCAACCTCAACCAAACGATCGTTTTCCACGGCGTAAATGGCGGCATAGCACTCATTCATGCGAGCGTCATTTAATACGGCGATGCGTTGAGCTTCGTGGCGGTAATGAAAGGCCAAAGACTTTAACGTCGACACGCCAATCACGGGTTTATCCAAACCGTAAGCAAGACCTTGCGCAATACCGCAGGCAATGCGCAAACCGGTAAAGGAGCCGGGGCCTGCGCCAAACAAAATACCATCAATCGTTTTAAGCGACACTTCCATGTCTTTGGCGATCTCATCGACCCAAGGCAAAACGTAGTCGGAGTGACTGTTGCCCAAGCGTTCGAGCTTTTGGACACGTTTGCCGTCCACGGACAAAGCCACAGAACAAAACTCCGTTGATGTATCAAAGGCTAAATAGATTGACATGATTTAATACACTAAAAAAATATCCGTCAATGATAACACGCACAGCAGTGTTAATCTTTGAGGCTACGAGGAATTGAGACAAAGAAAAAGCGTTCGAAAGAGGGAGTATCTTTCGAACGCCAGGACGGATTGATGTTTAATCGGTTCAGGGAGCAGGAGGCGCTTTAGCTGCGCGGGTCGAATAGACCTCAACACTCATCGTGCGAATCTGCTCGCGCATCATGTGTCGCTCTTCGGGCGACAAATGACGGTGTGAGGCCTCTTGGCAAAGTGTGCCTCTTAATAAAGGTTCTTGTCCGGGAGGATGACGCGGTGAAACGTAGCGATCTCGCATCATCTCTCTTTGACGAGAAGTAAATTCTTTCCGCATGGAAACGCGATCACAGTCGGTCATCGAAGCCCAATAGTGGCGTTGCATCTTGCGGCTCAAATAGGGCCAAAGTTCAGCACGTTCTTTGGCCGACATGTCCGACCACAATTTGGGGCCGTCTTGATTGATCGGCGTTAAGAACATCAGTTCCGTGCGGTTCTTCGGTAAAACAATTTCTTGTCCGTCGACTGTTACGGTCAACGGTCGCGATTCGGCTTGCACCATCACAGAGGTTGCCGCCAAGCACGCCACAAGAAGACCTTTGGTCACAAAGATTGTTTTCATAAAAAAATCGCTATGCGTTTAAGTTTCATTTAACAATCATACGAGACATTTACGGAAAATGTTTTAATAAATTAGAGAAGTTGTAACGAAGTTTTGAAAGACTCTTTACACTTTGTTCAAATTGTGAAAACATAAATGTAACAAAGACACCTCCGTCTTTATTTTTATAAGAGAGAACAAATTATGAGCGAACAAAACCCTAAACTTCTTGTGGTCGACGACGATCCCCGCTTGCGCGACCTCTTGCGCCGTTACCTTGGTGAAAACGGCTTCCAAGTCTACGTGGCCGACAACGGCGTCACGATGAACCGCTTGTGGTTACGTGAACGCTTTGACGCCCTCATCCTTGACTTGATGATGCCCGGCGAAGACGGCCTTCAAATTTTGCGCCGTTTGCGTGAGCAAAAAGACACGACGCCGATCATTATGTTGACGGCTCGCGGCGAAGACGTTGACCGTATTGTCGGCTTAGAAATGGGCGCCGATGACTACATTCCGAAGCCCTTTAATCCTCGCGAACTTTTAGCTCGTATCCATGCCGTGTTGCGTCGTCGCCCTGTGGCTGATGCACCGGGAGCTCCTTCCATGGAAAACGAAGTCGTGAAGTTTGGCGAATTCGAATTGGATTTGGGTACGCGCGTTTTGACGAAAAACGGCGAACCGATGCCTTTGACGACCGGCGAATTTGCCGTCTTGAAGGCCTTTGCCCGTCATCCGAAGCAACCCTTGAGCCGCGATAAGCTCATGGAAATTGCCCGCGGTCGCGAATACGAAGCCTTTGACCGTTCTTTGGACGTTCAAGTCTCTCGCCTTCGTAAGATGATTGAACCCGATCCCTCTAAGCCGCGCTTCTTGCAAACGGTTTGGGGCGTGGGTTATGTCTTCATCCCCGATGGCCAAAGCAACAATTAGTTTTTAGCACGTTATGTCTTTGAAAACACAAAGTAGCATTTACTGGCGTACTTTTACGCTGTTGATGTTGCTTCTTCTGGCAACGTCACTCGTTTGGTTTCAAAGCTTTCGTGTGCTCTCAGAGGTCCCGTTTAGTCGCGGGATCTCTCAGCAAATTATTTCCACAGCCAATCTCACCCGTTATGCATTGATTTCGGCCGATAGCACATATCGCCCCGATCTTTTGCATATTCTTGCCTTCCGTGAAGGCGTTCGCATTATCCCGAAAGAAAATACGGATAATTGGGAACCTCTGACCGCTCAAGGCAATATTGTGGCGCTCGTTCAAACGCAAACCCGTGAAGTGTTGGGTCAAGACACCATCATTGCGGGGAGCGTGAACGGCGAACACGGCCTTTGGGTG
>USIM01000103.1 GCA_900554675.1 uncultured Sutterella sp. | reverse complement strand
CCGAAGAAGCCGATGACATTCTTCGAATTCTTATGGCCATGGAAATTCCGCAGGACAATAAGCGACAAAAACTCGCTCGTTTGACTCGCATTATGGCTGAGCACATCAATGATGTTTCTCCCGAAGTTTTCCAAAATGCGCCGAATTCTTCCATTTTGGAGAAAAAGGCCTTAGAAGCTCGAGAACTCATTGACCAAGCGCGAAGCTTGTTCGATCGAAAAGGCGTTGCCAGTGCCTTTGCCTTGCTTTTTGAAAAGTGCCAAACCGAAAAGCACCTTTTACCCTTATCGGGTGGTGAAAAACGCTTGAATAACTACCGCCATATTATTGAATTACTCCAAGAGCAAGCTCGTCATCTGACGACTTTATCCGGGTTAACACGTTGGTACGTTAAAGCGAGGGAGCAATCCGGTGGAGAAAAACGCAAGATTCGTGTTGAAAGTGATGAAAACCTCGTCACCATTATGACAATCCATGGAAGCAAAGGATTGGAATATCCCGTTGTCTACCTGCCGGGGGCATGGAATGGAAATCACAAAAGAAGTTCGAAAGATCATCTTTGCCAAAACATTATTCAAAGCACGGGTGAAACTCAACTGACGATTTCTTTCTCTACTCAATCCATGAATGAAGTGGATGAGGATATTGAAGAAAATAATGCTCTTGAAGGGTTGCGACTTGCGTACGTTGCCATGACGCGCGCTTCTCAACGATTAGTACTGCCTTTAATGCTCCGGCAAAAGGCCAATAAGGGTGACTTCAACGGACCATTTTTTAGAGCTTTAACCAAAAATGTCCAAGCAAAAGGAAATGTTGATCTGGTGGTCGAAGCCAAGACGGCGTATTTAGAAAAAGTGACGAACAATTTAGCCAATCATCCTGAAATGACTCAGACCATTGAAGAGGGGCTTGGCGTCAGTCATATTGAACCGCACGATTTGATAAAAAATTACGATGTGCCCATTGATATTGAAAAGTTTGATCATCATATTGAGTACGGCGGTGACGAAATAAATGAGGACGAATCCCTCAGTGTTGCCCCTTCTCGCGACATTCACTCCGATTGGCATCAATCGAGCTACAGCGCCATTATTCGTGGTGCTCACGAGCAATTCGATTTGACCAATCAGGCTGAAAAAGAAGACCAAATTGATGAAGTCGAAAGTGAAAAGCCCAACGTCGTCACGCCTTTGCCTGAAAATGACATTTTGAATTTCAGCCGTGGCGCTGAAAGCGGTACATTCTTGCACGCCATTTTTGAACGCATTGACTTTGATTTGGTTCGTCGTGCTCAGTTTGAAGACGACACTGAGGCCGATGAAAAACTCTTGAGTCGCGCCGATGTGATTGCACGCCCCTATGCCCACAATTTCCAAAATTTAAATAAGGAAATGCTTCGTCAATTGATGAAAGACGTGCTTTGTTGCTCGATTTTTAAGGATGACGATGGCAATGACTTTAACCTTTGCAAAATTGACAGTAAGCAACGGGAAATGACCTTCACGATGGCCATTAATGCGCCGATGAAGGGACGCAAAGCCGTCACCGTGGAAACGCTCTCAGAACTCTTGAAAACGTTTGAAAAGAAGTATCATCTGCCCGATATGACGCCCAAAGCCCTCAAAGGCTTTTTAACGGGTGCCATTGACATGGTCTTCACCCACAAGGGTCAGTTCTTTGTGTTGGACTGGAAAAGCAATTTCTTAGGTGAAAACATTGACGACTATCGAATGCCGGCGATGAAAAAAGCCATGGCCGATCACCACTATTACTTGCAGTACCTCATCTACTGTGTGGCGCTCAAGCGTTTCTTGAAGTCTCGCGGCATTGAACTCACCGATGAAAACTTTGGTGGCGTCATTTACGCTTTCATCCGTGGCATGAGAATCAACAATAAGCAACCCTATGGCATTTACTTTGAAAAGCCTTCTCTTGCGCTTATCGAGTGCTTGGACGACTTTTTCATGAACGGGTTCGACGCTCGAACGGTTGGCCACTATGCAGATCAAGCAGAAAAAGGAAACTAAATCATGGACACAGAAAACAAGCTCGAACAATTAACTGAAGAGCAAATGGCCTATCAACAACTTGGACGCCATCTTCTGGCAACGGTTGAGAGAAATCACCCGGAATGCATCAATGATGACGTCAAAAGAAAGGCGGGCTTCACACTTGATCAGCTCCTTTTAGCCTTTTGTGCAGCCGACGCTGACGGCAGCGTGTGCATCAATATCGATGGGCTCAATATCTCTGATGACGATTTAACGCTTTTAGAAGATATCGGACTTCTTGTTAAAGCTCATCAAAAACTTCAAGATGAACCCTCAAAACGCATCCCCTTTATTTGGGACTGCCACGGCGAAACCCATCGCATTTATCTGCAACGTCGCTTCATTGAAGAGCGTGAAGTGGCCCTTGCCATCATGGACTTTAAGGCGCACGCTTCAAAAACGATTTTGCCCAAGCAAGAACAGTTGATTAAAGACTTTAAATCCATGGTGTATGACAACGGCCAAACTGCGGATGCAAAGAGTTTAATTGAACAGGAAAAGGCCATCAAAGGTGCTTTATCGCACGCCTTTTTCATCATCACGGGTGGTCCGGGTACGGGGAAAACCACAGTTGTGGCCAAGCTCATTGAATGCAAGTTAGCGGCCAACCCCGATTTGGTGATTGGATTAGCTGCGCCGACCGGTAAAGCGGCCAGTCGAGTGATGCAATCCATTAACGGGTCTTGTGAGGGTAAATCGGGAGCAATGTTTGTTCAACTTAATGCTCAACTTGATAAACGCAAAATTTCCTCTCAGACCATCCATCGTTGGCTTTCTTCTGAAACGCTCGCCGGAGGCCGTCCCAGTGAGGATAACCCATTGGACATCGACATTTTGATCGTTGACGAGGCTTCCATGATTGACTTGACGCTTGCCAAGCAATTATTGCGTTGTATTGATCGTAAAAAAACGCAGTTGATTTTATTGGGTGACAAGCATCAATTGGCCGCCGTGGGACCGGGTTCCGTCTTGGCCGATTTAACCGATCCTGACGTGATGGCAGGTCACGTGGCAGAACTCACCATCAGTCACCGTTTTACGAGCGATTCCAACATCGGTCAGCTCGCCCAGTACATTAATACCAATTCGAGCTATGACATCGATGAATTTGAAAACCTTTTCAGTTATAACTCTGAAAAGGACAGCATTGAATGGGTAAAACCCAAACGCGATGTTCCCTTGCAAACAGATACCCAAACTTGGATTCGTAAACAATTAAAGAAGTACCTAAGCGACCTCAAAATCTACCTCAATAGCGTATTGGATCAGCCGCTATTGGTTCGAGATGATGAGGCTAAAGCCAAGGCCTTGGCAGAAGTTTGGAAAACGGCTGACAGCTTCAGAATTTTGGCTGCACAACGCCACGGCTTTAATAGCGTAGAGGCGGTTAATCGTTTCGCGGATGATTTTGTACGTGAAGAAATGAACCAATGGGCTCGAAAAGCTCAAGAGGAAGGATTGTTGCAATCGGTAGACCTTCAATTCCCCTTTACCGAACTCTTTTACCCAGGGCGTATCATCATTAACCATAAGAACTACGCCCCCTTGGACATCTTCAACGGTGACGTCGGCATTGTGTTACCAATGAGCGACGATTGGTCACGCTACGAAGTCTTTTTTGGCGATCGAGAAGAATTCCGCCCCGCCGGTCTTTTACCCGAACACGATACGGCTTATGCATTGACGATTCACCAATCTCAAGGCTCGCAATATGACCACGTGGCCGTGTTGCTATCCAATGACCCGGACTCCTCGCTTTCGACTCGAGAGCTCCTCTATACCGGTGTCACTCGGGCAAAAAAGGAAGTGCAGCTTTATGCCAATCCCCAATCGGTTGCTAAAGCCTGTTCAACCAAAACGCAACGTGCGAGCGGTTTAACGCAACGCTTAAAAGAAGGTTAATCACTACCAAAACAAAAAGACTGAGTTCCATTTGAAGCTCAGTCTTTTCAGACTGTTGACAAACCCAAAAATTAAGGGTTTTCCGAGGGACCTAAATCAGG
>USIM01000102.1 GCA_900554675.1 uncultured Sutterella sp. | reverse complement strand
GACGCCACCTTTGGCCGTACCATCCAACTTCGTGATGATCAAACCCGTCAAAGGCACCGCTTCGTTAAAGGCCTTCACTTGATTGAGGGCATTTTGACCGTTCGTGCCGTCAATGACCAAAATCACTTCATGTGGCGTGCCTTCCATGGCTTTATTTTGAGAACGTGCAATACGCTTGAGTTCTTCCATTAATCGCGTCTGCGTGGTCAAACGACCGGCTGTATCCACAATCACAACATCGGCGCCACGGGCTCGACCGGCATTCACAGCATCAAACGCAACAGCGGCTGGATCGCCACCGGTTTGAGAAATCACCTCAACGCGATTGCGCTCACCCCAAACGGCCAATTGTTCTCGAGCAGCGGCTCTAAAGGTATCCCCTGCGGCCAACAAAACAGACTTATCTTGGCTGGAAATCCATTTACTGATTTTGCCAATCGAAGTGGTTTTACCGGCGCCATTAACGCCTACCATCATCATGACCAAAGGTTTTGCACGGGTGATATCCAAAGCACCTTCAGAGGGCTTTAACAAGCGAACAATTTCATCTTTAAGTGCCATGCGCACTTCTTCTTGCGTCTTCAAACCCTTTAATTGGATCTCGTCTCTTAATTTACGAAGGATCTCACCGACGGTTTCGACCCCCATATCGGCAGAAATAAGAGCAAATTCCAACTCTTCCAAAAAGTCTTCATCGATCTTCCCACCGGTAAAAAGACCAACAATATTGACGCGAGTACGGTGTAAACCACTTTTTAATCGTTCTAACCATCCCGCTTTTTTATTTTCTGTCGTTATCATTAACGTATGAGTCCTATAAAAAATCAATCTCGTAACACTCGACGAGATGTAAGTTTACCAAGAGCACGCCAATCACGAGTGGGAAGTGTGCGAATCATTGCGGGACAATGGCGAAAAACGCCTTTAGTTGTCCCCGATCTTGACGGCTTAAGACCGACGGGTGACCGCGTCCGCGAGACCTTGTTTAATTGGTTAACCCATTTCAAAGGGGATTATTCCACATTAACAGGGTTAGATTTCTTCGCCGGCAGCGGAGCGCTTGGCTTTGAATTCGGTAGTCGTGGCGCCCAATCCGTTGTCATGGTTGAAAAAAGTCGCAATGCAGCTCAAGCCCTAAAGGCTACGAAGGAAAAGTTGCACGCTGAGCAGATTCGAATCATTGAAGGCGATGCATTGGTCAAAGTTGCCAGTTTGGAAGAGCGCTTTGACATTATTTTCATTGACCCCCCGTTTGCACTGAACTTTCACGAAAAAGCGTTAAAAATTGCTACTCAACGTCTCAAACCTAACGGTTTAATTTACGTTGAATCTCCGAAAGAGTGGCAAGCAAACGAACTTCTTGAGGCGTTAAATTTAGAAATCCTTCGCGAATCTACCGCGGGGGCAGTGACTTATCGTCTCCTTAGAATAAGGGAAGAGCAACCATGACCATCGCTATTTATGCCGGAACATTTGACCCCTTTACCCTGGGGCATCTTGATGTCTTAAATCGAGCAGTCGAGATTTTTGACGAGGTGATTGTTGCGGTTGCAGCCGATACCGGTAAATCCACGTTCTTTTCCTTTGATGAACGTATTGAACTTGCCCAAAAGGCACTTCAAGGCAAACAAAGGGTTCGTGTCATTGGGTTTGAAGGACTTTTAAGTAAGTTCGTTGATGCGCAAAACGCCAAAGTGTTAATTCGAGGCGTTCGCAACGGTAGCGACTTTGACTATGAAACTCGTATGGCCTGCGTTAATCACGCTCTGAATCCAAAGGTACAAACGGTCTTTTTCCCACCGATGGACGGCACACAATTTATCTCTGGCTCACTCGTGAGAGAAATTCACCGTTTGGGCGGTGACGTTTCGCCCTTTGTTCCAGCTTGCGTAGCCGAAGCCCTTGCCAAAAAACAAGAAGGATAAACTCGTTATGCGTTTAGCAGCGATTGACCTCGGATCAAACAGTTTTCGACTTGAAATAGGCCACGTGAATGGTGAGGTCATTTCAACAGAAATCTATCTCAAGGAAGGTGTTCGATTAGCAGCCGGCCTTGATGCCAATGGTTGCTTGACAGAAGCCCTTCTTGCTCTCGCTCGCTTTCGTGATCATCTTGCGGGTATCCCTTTGCACCAAATTCGAGCCGTGGGAACTCAAACGCTTCGAACAGCAAAAAATGCGAACGAATTCTTAGATAAAGCACAAAACACACTGGGTTGCCCTATCGAAATTCTCAGTGGTCAAGAAGAGGCCCGACTCGTCTTTAAAGGCTGTTCTCACTCACTGCCAGAAAGTGAGGAAATTCGTCTCATCGTTGATATCGGCGGGGCATCAACAGAACTCGTTGCCGGCAAACATTATGAAGCCACGTGTTGTGAATCTTTTCATGTGGGCTGCGTCAACACTACTGTTGAACACTTTAAAAACGGAGAGCTGACTCCCGAAGCCTTCGAATCAGCTTATCTGACTGCCATGGCTGAATTTAACGAAGCGCGTTGGCAATACAAAAAACACCGTTGGGAAAAAGCCTATGGCTCTTCTGGCTCAATGGAGGCGTTATGTTCGCTTTGTAACCACACTCAGGCTAACTCTGGAACTTTTGTGACACGAGATCATTTGATCGCATTAAAAGACATATTGTTAGACACAGGATTGGTCAGTGCATTAGATATCCCCGGGCTGCCTGAATCTCGCAAAGGCGTTATTGCGGGAGGATTGGCAGTCTTATTGGCGGTGTTTGATGCCTTAGGTATTCAAGAGATGTATTTTGCTCCAGGGGCCTTGCGACGAGGGGTTTTGTATGCCTTAAAAGAACGACTTAATGGGTTTGATCTTCGAGAAAAGACTTTACGTATCCTATTAAATCAGACCAAAACGGACACCGAGCGAGCTCGAACTTTTGCTCAAAAAGCGCTTCGTTTCTATCAACAACTCGAAAATCAAGAAAACCCAGCTCACAAACAACGACTTTATTGGGCTGGGATGACAAACGAAATTGGGAAGGTCATTAGCCCCAACCGTTATCACCATCATGGTGCGTATCTACTGAAAAACAGTCACCTCCCAGGCTTTTCTAAAACGGAACAAGATTGGATTGCAGACTTGGTACTGGGCCATCGTGGACGCCTTCACAAAGTCCAATCTCAGTTAGAAAATAACCACTGGGCCCATGCTTTACTTGCAATGCGCTTAACTCACCTTCTTTCTCATGAAGATGAGGCCATGATTTTTGAAAAAATCCAATTAAAGTGCATCGCAAAAAAACACTGGCTCATTAAAATTACAGATTCAGTCTGGCTCAACAAACATCCCTTAACATTTTTTCTTTTGAAAAAAGAAGTTAATGCATGGAAAGCCTTAGAATATAAGCTGGAACTCGAAATTCGATAACCCTTTGGATTCATGCAAGATATAACCCCAACTCCGGCAAGCCCGCTGGTTGAACTCTCAAATGTCTGTTTGGCGTTTGACGGCGACCATAAGGTTCTCAATGACGTCTCGTTAAAGATTTACCGAGGCGAGTTTGTCGTGCTTCACGGGGATACAGGTTGTGGCAAATCCTCTGTCTTGCGTTTAATTGCAGGGCTTTTAAACCCATCCTCCGGTGCGATTCGAGTTGCAGGAGAAGACGTTCAAGAATTTAATTCCATTCAACGTCGTTGGTTGCGACGCGCCATTGGCCTGATGTTGCAAAACGCCTCTCTTTTAGAGGATCGCACCATCTTAGAAAACGTTATGTTGCCGGCCTTAGCGGCTGATGCAAGCACAGAAGAAGCTCGTCAGGCTGCTTACGCAGCGCTCGCTCGTTGCCACATTGCCGATGCGGCAGAAAAAATGCCCATTGACCTCTCTTCAGGTCAACGTCAACTTGTTTGTTTAGCACGAGCCGTTGTCAATCAGCCCGTGCTTATTCTCGCAGATGAACCGGCCGCACACTTAGATGCCAACAATGCGCAGACCCTCATTAATTTATTGGGAGAATTTTCTGTAGCCGGCGTCACCGTGATTGCAGCCTCCCATCTTTTGGTTGTTCCGAGCGAAATTCCCTACCGTGAGGTACGTTTTGCCTCCAATGCAGGAGGACAATAAATGAGTTTTTCTGCTTCCCGCGGTTGGGCCTTCACGCAAATGATTCGT
>USIM01000101.1 GCA_900554675.1 uncultured Sutterella sp. | reverse complement strand
AAGGGCACGCCCATTGATTTGGATGTCGGCTTTTTTGATGAAAATGACCAATTGGTGAGATATGAGGGCATGCAAGCCAATATGCTGGATTTACACTGCAGCCCCGTCCCCGTCCGCTATGTCCTTGAAGTACCCTCCGGGTGGTACCAACGTTATGGTATTTCAATCACGACGAAACTTCGTCGAGCAGAAAGAATTAAAAAGCCTTCTAAAGACGTCGGAGAAAATTAAAAATCCATTACCCATGTTAAAAGGCCACCGATAATTTGATGGCCTTTGTCGTTTCTGTAGAGTCGGAATGATTACTTGGCGTTGTAATAGTTCTTCGCGACAAATTCCCAGTCAATGAAGTGCTTATCAAATAAAGCATTCAAGTAAGCCGGACGGGCATTACGGTGATCGATGTAGTAGGCGTGTTCCCAAACGTCAACCACAAACAAGGGCACATCGTCAGAAGCCAAAGCGCAACCGGCGTTAGAGGTATTGACGATTGCCAATTCCTTTTGAGGGGTCAACACCAACCACGTCCAACCGGAGCCGAAATTACCAGCGGCCTGGGCCACAAATGCTTCGCGGAATTTTTCAAAAGAACCCCACTTCTCTTCAATCTTCGTTAACAACTCACCCATGGGCTTTTCGGCGCCATTAGGCGTCAAGCACATCCAGTAGAACGTATGGTTCCACGTTTGAGCAGCGTTATTGAAAACCGCCGGAGCCACACCGTCACTTGCCAACACGATTTCTTCCAAACCCATGGCAGCAAAGGGCGTACCCTTGATCAAATTGTTCAAGTTCGTGATGTAGGTTTGATGGTGCTTGCCGTAGTGATAATCAAACGTTTCTGCGGAAATCACATCGCCAAACGCATCCTTGGCATAAGGCAAGCGAGGAAGTTCAAAAGTCATGGTCTTTCTCCAGAAAAATGTATTACGCATTGATGATATCAAAACGCTCTGCACTTAAGTGTGAGCGATTGTTCTAGCCATTGGCCTTGATAGTTTTTGCCTTCAAAGGCTTGGCAACCACCACGCCGTCAATCCAATGCACGGTGAGCTCTTCACTATTAACCCCGACTTGGGAAGACTTCACCAAGCGACCATCATCTCCCGTCACATAGGTGTAGCCTTTTTGCAATATCGTTTCGGGGCTGGCTTCAACCATGAGCGCTTGTGTGCGCTCCCAACGCATGCGGGCGTGTTTGAGCGTTGCGATTTGTGCTTGCGTCATGAAAGCCAGATTGCGTTTGACGTTTTCTCTGTAACCCGAAATCACCTGAGACGGACTCAAAAGCGATCTGCGGCTGTATTGAAGTGCCAATGCCCTATCGCTCAAGGACTCTTTAAAAAGCGCGTGGAGGTCGCTTTTCGTTTCATTTAGCGCATATTTCTTGGGCTCATATTGACGCTGAACAAAAAATGTCTCCAATAATCCTTTTTGACGACGGAAATGCTCCGCTTGCGCTTGAAGGCGCAATTTAGGATTGGGAATCGCTTGACGCAAAAGTGACACTCTTTGCCTCAAACTCTTCAAACGCAGACTCATGAGATGAGCAATCGTTTGGTATCGGTGATCGAGGTCTTGAAATAGCACCTCTTGGTCCTCGGTTGCCGCTTGCGCTGCCGCCGTGGGCGTTGCCGCTCTGAGGTCAGCAACATAGTCCACAATCGTTTCATCGCTTTCGTGACCGACACCGGAGATCACGGGCTTATTCATCTGGGCCACGCATTTGGCCACACACTCATCATTAAAAGCCCACAAGTCTTGAAGAGATCCCCCGCCTCTGACCAATAAGACGACGTCCCCCTCGGATTGATCGGCACGCATCAGTGCTCTCACAATTTCAGCCGGAGCTTCTGCGCCTTGGACAGACGTTGGGAAAACCGTGATTTGAACGTAAGGGGCACGAAGTTTCAACGTACGAATGACGTCATGAAGAGCGGCGGCTTTAAGACTTGTCACCACACAAATTTTGAAATTCACGCGGGCAATGGTCTTTTTTCTCGATGCATCAAAAAGGCCTTCGGCTTGAAGTCGCGCTTTAAGCTCTAAGTAGCGCGCATAGAGTTCGCCCAAACCTTCATGACGCATGGCGTCAACGACTAACTGATAAGAGCCCCGTGGCGCATAAATACTCACTCGCCCTCGGACTTCAACCCGATCGCCTGTTTTGGGCCGAAAGGTTACACGGCGATTGGCACCGGCAAACATTGCACAGCTAATTTCAGAATGTTCGTCTTTGAGTGTGAAATACCAGTGGCCTGAGGCTGCCATCGTTAGTCCCCGAATTTCCCCCTTGACCCAACAAGGCGGGAAATTGGCTTCCAGGCACGAGGAGACCGCACGGTTTAAGTCCGTGACGGTCCAAATCGGGTTCGGCGCAAAAGAATGAACTTGCTCTTGATAAAACATGAATCATCAGCGAAAAAAAGTTATGCCTAAAAGTATACCGAGTCTGGAAAATCTGCCTCACGGATTCCAAAAGTCGCCCTCAACAAAAACAATCACTTACAAGACCTGCGTATTTTTTAGGCAATTGAAGAAAAGCTTGAAGAATTGAGACCTTAGGCAACCTCAGGGTGTCATTTTTTGTTACTTTTACACAATAATTGTGCACAACTTTTTCAATAACCTCTAAGTCGTTCAATTTAAAAGAAAAACCCATTGTGCAAAACTTTTTTAAAAACCCAGCGTTCTGTAAAGGAAAAGTCACAGTTTTTGTGTATCATTAGTTAGTTAATGTTTTTCATGAGATCATTCTCTCTACACACATGTCTTCAGACAGTACCGTACCGATACGTTTGCTTCCTCCCAGTTTCTTAAACGGAGGATTCAATGCGCGCTAGTATCGAATCTTGGTTGCATCGTCAATGGACCAAAAAAGGTCTTCTTGCCTGCACGCTCAGTCCCCTTTCCGTCGCTTTTCTTTGGGCAAGTCATAACCGCCGTCAAAAGCTTGTTCCTAAAAAGTTGCCCGTCCCCGTAGTCGTGGTCGGCAATATCTACGTGGGTGGCACCGGCAAAACGCCCGTGACCATTGCGTTGGTGAAGGAATTGGCCCATCGTGGTTATCACCCTGCCGTCATCTCTCGCGGTTTCGGTCGCAAAGATGAATTGCCGAAGATGGTCACACCCGCAAGCCCCGCTTCTGAAGTGGGTGATGAACCCCTTTTGATTGCTCAGCAATCGGGTGTTCCCGTGGCTGTGGCTCGTGACCGTATTGCGGCAGCTCACTTGATTTTGGACAAGTACCCTGAGTGCGACCTCATCATCAGCGATGATGGTCTTCAACACTACGGTCTTGCTCGTGACGTGGAAATTGCCGTTGTGGGTGCTCGCGGTTTGGGTAACGGTTGGGTATTGCCCGCCGGCCCCTTGCGTGAACCGCCCTCCCGCTTAGATGATGTCGATGCCATTGTCTTAAACGCCACCGAAGATACGTTCGATAGTCGCACGCCTCGTTTTGCTGCGACTGCTGTCTTAGGCTTGGCACGTTCCTTAGACGGCACGAAGACGCTTAATTTGGATGAGTTGGCCGTAAGCGGAAAGACCGTTCGTGCCGCGGCCGGTATTGCTGCGCCGGGGCGCTTTTTTGCCATGCTTCGCGCCCATGACATTGAAGGTGAAATGGTTGAACTCGGAGACCACTTCGCTTTTGAGACAAATCCGTTTAAAGACGCCAAGGAAGATATCATTCTCATTACGGGTAAGGATGCTGTTAAATGTCGTCAACATCCGCAATTGGGTCATGATGAACGCATCTACTGGGTAGAGTATCTTGTGGATATTGATCCGTACTTGGTCGACTTTATTGAAAACAAATTGAAAGAAAAGGGGTTAGAAAATGAAGCTTGATTCCCGTTTGACCGCCACGCTCGTGTGCCCGGTCTGTAAGGGTGCTTTGGTTTTGGATGAAGAAAAAACGCGCTTTGCCTGTCCGCGTTGCGCTTTGGGCTTTCAAATGAAGGACCAAATCCCCAATATGATCCCGCAAGAAGCTGACAAACTTTCCCCCGAAGAGTGCGAAGCCTATGCTAAGCGCTTGAGTCTTGTTCGTGAGGGTTAAATCATGAGTGCTTTTTATGCCATTATCCCGTCGCGCATGAAGTCGACGCGCTTGCCGGAAAAGCCTTTAAAGGAC
>USIM01000100.1 GCA_900554675.1 uncultured Sutterella sp. | reverse complement strand
ACACCGAGGAAGCAATTTTGACGATGAAACCGCGACGGCCGCCATTGATATAAATTTGCGGCACTTCCAAAATGCTTTCTTGGACATAGACCGGCATGCGTTTTCGAGTACCAAAGGGTGACGTGCCGCCCACTTGATAACCGCTATTGCGCTGGGCCTGTTCGGGCTTACAAGGCGCAATGTGCTTCACGCCAATTTGTCGAGCCAAATTCTTTGTGCTTACCTCGCAATCCCCGTGCATCAGAATCACTAAGGGATTGGCATGTTCATCTTCCATGATGAGCGTCTTGACGACTTCATGGTGATTAAGACCGAAGGTCTCAGCAACATAGCTCGTACCGCCGTGCTCAACGTACTCATAAGTCAAAGACTCAAACTCAACTTTATTTTTCTTAAACCATTCGGTTGCGGGCGTAGCACTTTGATGCTTTTCTTTTGCCATCTTTCACTCCCAATTAAAGACCAGCCGGCAACGGGAAACTGATACGATCCGGCACGCCTTCCAATGTTTCAACAGATTGAGCACCATGGGCCTTTAACAGTTCAATCACCCCTTGAACGAGGTGCTCAGGAGCAGAAGCGCCTGCCGTAATGCCGACACGTTCGCAGCCCTCTAACCAAGCCCAGTCGATTTCTTCAGCATTATCGATTAAGTAAGCCTTCACGCCCTCTTGTTGGGCGATATCACGCAAGCGCTTCGAGTTGGAACTCGTCACGGATCCGACAACCAATACCGTATCAACTTGCTTGGCTAATTGTTTAACCGCTTGTTGACGACTTTGGGTGGCATAGCAAATATCGGCCGGCGACAAAGAACGAATCCCAGGGAACTTTGCTTTGAGCTTAGCGATGATGGATTGCGTCTCATCGACCGACAACGTTGTTTGCGTCACATAACCGACTTTCGTGACATCGGGAACATTAAGCGCCTCAACCTCTTCGTCTGAGTAGACACGGTAAATATTGTCAGGAACTTGCCCCACAGTACCGTCGACTTCGGCGTGACCTTTGTGTCCCACCACAATAACGGTCAAGCCGTCTTGATGCATTTTGATCACTTCACGATGAACCTTCATCACCAAGGGACAGGCCGCATCGAAAATCATACGAAATTGTCTTTGTGCAGCATAGTCCTTCACTGCTTGAGAGACACCGTGAGCTGAAAGAATCACCGTGGCATCATCGGGCACTTCCGTTAAATCTTCAACAAAGATGGCGCCCTTGGCTTTTAATTCATTCACCACCGTTTTGTTATGAACGATTTCATGGCGAACATATAACGGAGCGCCGTACTTTTGAAGCGCACGTTCAACAATTGCAATCGCGCGGTTAACACCGGCACAAAAACCACGAGGTTGAGCTAAATAAACTTTCATAATGATTTTTTAATTCATCCAACAATTGACAGCACTTAAAACGAATACCCATTCTAAAACAGTATTGTTATCTCGGCCCTGTCCAAAACGGATAAAGTTTAACGCAAAAGCCCGTTTTTCAGACGATGAAACGCTGAAATCTCAAATTTTCTTTCAACAAGCCTATACTGCGTCGAACCAAAGCCCTGAGAATACGGTGTTTTAACAAAATTGCAGAAAGATTTGCGTCATGCATTGTATCTGCGTATAATGTCACACACTGTTTTCCCACCGAGGTGGATAACTTCGGATGGGTTTGTTTTGTTTAATTTTTTGAACGGAGTTAGCGATGGCACGAGTGTGTCAAGTCACCGGCAAAGCGCCGATGGTCGGCCACCGCGTTTCTCACGCAAACAACAAGACGAAGCGTCGCTTCATGCCCAATCTTCAATATCGTCGTTTTTGGGTTGAAAGCGAAAACCGTTGGGTTCGTTTGCGTTTGACGGCGGCAGGTCTCCGTACGGTCGACAAGCTCGGCATTGATGCGGTCTTAGCGGATCTCCGCGCCCGCGGCGAAATCTAATAGGAGTTCACCATGGCAAAGGGTAACCGTGAAAAGATCAAGTTAGAATCGACCGCAGGTACGGGTCACTTCTATACGACGACCAAGAACAAGCGCACGAGCACGGGCAAGATGGAAATTTCCAAGTTTGACCCGGTTGCACGTAAGCACGTTGTTTACAAGGAAACGAAGCTCAAGTAATTGAGTTCAGTTTTCGAAAAAAGCTCGGAAATTCCGAGCTTTTTTCATACCTGCAACTTTTGCAGAATTAATACTTCAATAGGCCCTTGGCTTTTGCCGGCAACCCTGCCATCCAGGGAAACTGAGCTTCGTGACGATTCTTAAAATCACGAATGGCATCCAAGTCTTTAAGCGTTGCACCGACCATGTCCAAGCCTTCAAGCATCATGTGTTGATGACGCTCCCCGATTTCAAAGCTCCAAGTTTTCTCACCATCCGAAATGGTGCGATGCGCCACGTCAATTGTCAATGCTTTTGCTCCACGACCGACGGCTTCAAAAATCTCTTCCGACACTTCAGGCGTGACTTTGGCTGCCAACAGACCATTATTGAAGCAGTTGGAATAGAAAATTTCACCAAAACCCGTGGCAATCACAACGCGGAACCCCATTTGCATCAAACCCCATACGGCATGCTCACGAGAAGACCCACAACCGAAGTTGGGCCCTGCCACGATCATCTTGGCATCTTTATATTCCGGCTGATTAAAAAGGCAATCCTCGCGCAAGTGCCCCTGGGCGTCATAACGCATATTAAAAAACGTACCACGAGCCAAACCCGACTTATCAATACCACGCAAGAATTGCTTAGGCATGATTTGATCGGTATCGCAGTTGTCGATCGGCAAAGGAACAGCGACCGATGTTAACGTAACAAGTTTTTCCATGGTCTTACTCCTTCTTTGCAAGTTTGCGCCAATCACAAATAACGCCCATCACCGCAGCCGCAGCCGCCATTTGAGGGCTACCCAAGTGCGTGTGACTGCCTCGGCCTTGACGGCCTTCAAAGTTGCGATTCGTGGTTGACACGCAACGCACCCCGGCTTCTAACACATCATCATTCATCGCCAAACATAGTGAACAACCGCTCTTTCGCCATTCAAATCCTGCGTCTTTAAAAATCTTATCGATTCCCAAAGCCTCAGCTTGACGACGCACCCACATCGAACCCGGCACCACCTGTGCTCTGACATGAGGAGCCACTTTGCGGCCTTTCAAAATTTCAGCCGCGGCCATTAAGTCAGAAAGCCTTGCATTGGTGCACGAACCGATAAAGACATGATCAACCTTCGTGCCTTCGAGGCACTTCCCCGCTTCTAAACCTTGATAAGCGAGAGCTCGCTTAGCGGCTTCCTTGTCTTGAACATCTGCAAAACTTTCCGGCATTGGAATTGCCTCATCAATCGCCACCACTTGATCCGGACTCGTGCCCCAAGTAATCATCGGAGAGAGGGTTGATGCATCAATCTCATACACCGCATCAAACGTTGCGTCAGAGTCGCTCTTGAGCGTCTCCCAATAAGCGTTTGCTTGAGACCATTGGTCATCACTCATTCCCAAGGCATGGTTCTTGACCCACTCCACGCTCTTGGCATCGGGCGCAATCAACGCACCTCGGGCACCGGCTTCCACCGTCATATTGCAAAGCGTCATACGACCTTCGATGTCTAATGCATCGACCGCACTGCCTTGGTATTCGACTACGTGTCCTAAAGCCCCTCTGGCGCTTAAGGTTCGCATCACCGTTAATGCCAAATCTTTGGGGGTTGCGCCTGACGGCAATTGTCCGTCGATTTTCACAAGCATCGTTTTTGCCAAGCGATACACCAAGGTTTGCGTAGCTAAAATGTGTTCAATCTCAGACGTCCCGATCCCAAAAGCCAAAGCGCCCAATGCGCCGTGCGTGGTTGTGTGACTGTCGCCGCAAATGACCACCATCCCCGGACGCACCAAACCTTGTTCGTCCATTAAAACGTGTTCAACGCCTTGATAAGGGTCGTTTGCACCGTAAAAGGCTTTAATGCCGTACATGGAGCAATTTTTCTCAAGATTAGAGGCTTGAATGGCGCTCGCCTCATCAACAATCACTCGAGGCGACACGTCGGCCGAAGGAATAATGTGATCCACCACACAGAGGTGAGAATCGGGAGATAAAACACCAATGTCTCTGTCGACCAAACCCGCAAAGGCTTGTGGGCTTGTGTATTCATTGGCAAAGTGAGCATCGACGTAGAGCAAAACGGTATCGTTATCGATTGTTTTGACAGTATGCGAGCGAACAATTTTTTCGTACAACGTTTGTGCCGGCATACACACTCCTCAATTATTAATGGGGATTTCTAAAAAAT
>USIM01000099.1 GCA_900554675.1 uncultured Sutterella sp. | reverse complement strand
TCGCGAGCCAATTGCAAGGCGGTGGCGCGACCAATGCCGCGAGAGGAGCCAGAGATGAAAATGGTTTGATTTTGCATAAATCTGTCCTAACGATGTTGTGGCAAGTGACTCAAAAATTCTTTGAGGTTTTGCGGCTCAAAGGCGTTGATTTTTGCGCTGGCGATTTCTTTGTCATCACAAAACACTTTGCATTCAAATTGCGCCACGCCATCGTCGCCCAAAAAGATTAATTCGGCAGTGAGAGTTAAAAGTGTACGGACTTCAATAAAGTTGCACTCGGCGGAAAGCTTTCGTGTGCCCAATAAAAAGCCGACTGGGCGGGGTTTCCCTTGGCATTTGGCATGCCAGCACGTCCACAATCCCATGGTTTGCGCCATGTATTCGATTAAAACCCAAGCGCCGATCTTGTTGTCGTGAACAAAAAGGCCATTGGGTTTAACCGTCGCCTGCGCACGGATAAAGTGATCGTTACCTTCAACCGCCGTATCGACTAACAACATACTGCGTTGGTGAGGTAACAGTTCTGAGGCCGGACAATCAATGGTAATCATGGCGTTTTCTTTAAGATCAAAACAGCATTATTTCCACCAAAAGCAAAGGAATTGCTCATGACGGACGTTAGGGGTTGACATTTGGGTGTCAATGCTAAACGAATGGCGGGCAAGGTGGGATCAATGGCGCTATCCAAACGATGAAGGGGAATGCGATTTTCCTTCATTGCGATAAGGCTAATCGCGGCTTCCAAGGCTCCGGCACCACCTAAAGTGTGACCGGTAAGGGACTTCGTGGAACTCACCCAAGGAGCGTCACTCTCGAACGTTTGAGAGATCGCCAGACTTTCCATCGCATCGTTGTGCTCGGTGCCAGTTCCGTGGGCATTGATATAGTCCACCGAGGAAAGATTGGCCATTAAGAGCGCTTTTTTCATCGCCTCTCTGACAGCTATCGCTTGTGGATCGGGGGAAGATATGTGGTAACCGTCGCTCGTTTCAGCCCAACCGGCTAATTCAAAGTCACCGGGTTCTCGCGTAAGCAGAAAAAGGGCGCCACCCTCCCCTAAATTAATGCCATCGCGGTGTTCGCCAAAGGGTTGGCAACGTCCGTGAGAAAGGGCTCCGAGACTATCAAAGCCTGCTAAGGTGAAAGCCGAACAGCTGTCAATACCACCACAGATAACCGCATCAACGATTTGCGAGCGTAAGAGACGGGCGGCGCTTGCAAGCGCTTTAGCTGAAGACGAGCAAGCCGTGGATATGACGTAAGCGGGCCCTGTTATGTTGAGAATTTGTGAGACAAACTTCGAGGGGTTGGCAATTTCTAAAATTTCGTCGGTGACTTCGTGAAGTTTTTCTGAATTGGCGAAAATTTTTTCCATTTCCGTCATGCCAGAGACTGATGACCCCAAAATGACCCCGATTCGGCGGTGTCCATACCGACGGATCACTTCATCAATGCTGGCCTTCATTCGGATAAGGCATTGAGCAATCAAGAGGTTGCTGCGTCCCAAAGGATGCGTAAAACTTGCTAATGAAGGGAAAATCCGTTTGATTTCTTCATCACTGACAAGTCTCTCATCAACAATCTTTCCAAACCAGAAAGGGCGATGAGCAATATGCTCTTGCCAAGTCAACGCTGTAGGGGTGGCCTCAAAAAGCGATGCTTTGAGTTCTTCGTTAAAACCCACTGCACAGATACTTTCAAAGGCTTGGATAGAAATGGGAATCGTCATATCAACAAATGTACAAATGAAGTTTCCTGCCGTGCCTTTGTTTCTTATTAAGGTTGACGACTGTCAATCATCAATTCGTATTGTTCTTTGTGATTGTTCAGAACAATTCGACCGATGGGTTGAGAGAGGCTTGCGCCACCTTCATAGCGAATATCGACAAGTGTCTCACCCGTTACACGATCAACCACCTTTCTGGTGTTTTTGCTATCAACAATGTCGAGTTTTTTCGATTGTCTTTCAATCGCCTTTTCGGGCCAATAACTCAAGGTAATGTCACGCAAAAGGTGAGCGGCTTGAAGCTCTTGCGGTACGATGCTGGCTCGTTCTTCAAAAATCATCTCTCCGTTATAACTGATGTCCCATGCGCGATGAGACATTAAGAGAATAGAGAGCTTCACTTCGCGAGCGTTGGTTGCCAAATACGCTTCAAAATTGGCCTCTTTGGCAGAGACATTTTCAACGTTACCATAGTAGGTTGTGTGGACATTTTGAATCAACAAAAGGGGCTTTCGCACATTGAGCGTGGGAGTCACGCATTCAACCGTTTCAAACTCGACGGGGGCAGGAGCGGGTACAGTCGTGCAACCTAATAATGCGGAGCAAACGGCAGCACAAGCCATGAGTTTAATTTTCATTTTCTTCCTTCCTTAAAAACACTGTCAATGACCAGATGATGCATTGCCCTAACGCCACGGTTACGCCAAAGGTTTTAAGAGCCGGCGTGCTCGATAGCATCAATAAACCAAAGGAGAGCAAGGTGGTAAGTGCAGCAAAGGCGATGGTGGCCACCGTTTCTTTTTGACGATTGGCCGAAGTCATGAAAATGCCGTAGTCAAAGCCCAAACCCAAAAGCAAAATTAAAGCTAAAACGGTGAAAAGCGTGTAGGTGTAACCTAATAAACTCATAATGGAAATGGTCAATGCAACACCAAGTACGGTCGGCAAGAACGCATGCCAACTCTCTTTTCGGAATCGAATCGTTAACACCGCAATAACAGCCAAAATGCTAAAGATTAGAAGATTGGCAATTTGGTCTCGATAGTGGCGCAATGTGGTGGAAAGATTTTGAGTGTGGTTCACCCAAGTAACGCCTTCGATATGGTCGCCCATCGCTTCAACTTTGAGCAAGTTGTCGGCCGTAATACCACGCACTAGAACAATCGCAGTAGAGGGTCCCAGGATATTTAAACGTTCCTTTAAGTCATCAATCTCAAGAAGGGCTTGCAGACGTTGATCAATGGTTAACGGACTGATATCTTGATACTCTAGAGAGGTTCCTAAAAGTTCTTGCACTTGGGGATTGATGTTTTGACGCGCACGATTTTTGACGTTATTGACGTGGTGCATGCGAGCGTCAGACATCATCCAATCGGCCATCGACGTTAATGAAACACCTTCAATGGGTTGCGTTGCTAAACGTTGATAGAGCATTTCTTGCTTTTGCAAGAGATCTTCGAGGTTGTTGCCTTTAACGATAAAAAATTGAGTGGCAGATGTGGAGTTAATGAGTTGGCTACTCAATAAGGCATCTTGGAAGTATTGGTTCGGTGAGTTATTTAAGTCTTGCACTTGTGCTGCGGGCTTCACGGTAAGAAGGCCAATCATGATGACCGCCGCACCACCAATGACCAGCCCGGTTTTACACAATCCTGACAGTCTTGCCCAAGAGGGAAGCTTTTCAATATATGTACCGATGATTTCAAGCGTGTGGTGGTTGTCAAGCGTTTTAAATCGTATGCACGGGAACCACAATAAAACCGCTGCAAATGCACTAAAAACACCGCTTGAACAGAAAACGGCCATTTGTTGTAAGCCCTCTACCGGCGTATTGGCCATCACTAAAAAGGCAATCACAGTGGAGGTCAACGCAAGCGAAAGCGACGGGAAAAGTTCCTTCACAATACTGTCGCTGTCGGATCGTTTGGTTTCGAACCGTTTACCAAAGTAGTGCGCACTGTAGTCAACCGTAATCCCGATTAGGGTGGTTCCAAAGACAAACGTAATGAGGTGAATTTTCCCAAATACAATGATCGTTGTCGCTGCGGCCACGGCAATGGCTTGTGCAATCACCAAAACAATCAAGCCTAAAACACTCAAGCGCCTAAACCAAAACCACGACAATAAGCAAACCCCAATGAGGGAAAGTGAACCCAAAATGGAAATTTCGTTTTGAGCTGTCATTGCTGCGTACGAAGCAAAAAGCGGAACGCCGGTGACAATGAGTTTGTTGGACTCAATCTTGTTGAGTTCGGCATCTAACTTCGATAAGGCTTTCTGTAGGCTGCCGCTGCCGTCATAGACTTTATCGGGCGTGACTTCAAAAAGCGCAAAAAGGTATTGTTTATTGTCTTTTTCAAGTAAGTTCAATCCATTGACTTCACGGATGGGGATTTCTGATGCTCTTTCATAAATCCAATGGGAGGCCGTGCCAAAAGGGTCTTCCTGAGGTGAAAAAATAGGAGGCGTTGGCATGGATAACAGATTGACAAATCGCGCCCACAACAGGTGACTTGATGACGACCGTAAAGCCATTTCATCTTCCCAGGTGATTTGTTGAAGCGCGAAGGTCTTCA
>USIM01000098.1 GCA_900554675.1 uncultured Sutterella sp. | reverse complement strand
AAGTCGAAACCCGTGGTGTGCAAACGTTGCGTGACGTTCGAGTACGCGTCAAAGGGACTTACGATTCGCAGCGCGATGTGGCGATGGAACCCAACGGTCGCATCTACGGGTTGGGCAATTTGCTCATGATGCTTTTAAACGATTAATACTTTTTGTTGTCATCTCAGGTAAGAAAGTCGTTGGCGGTGTCTAGCGACTTTTTTTCTTTGCTAGTGCGAAATGCCAAAGACATTTGTTCCCGAGTAGCTGATAATTAGAAAAAAGCCAATCTGTCAGGAAATGAGTAATGTTAGAAACACCGCTTTACCGTTATTGCCCGATGTGCGGTCAAGAGCTTGTAACGAAACGCCCTCAAGCAGATAATCGCTTGCGTCAGATGTGTGAGCATTGCG
The DNA here is from genome assembly GCA_900554675.1 of uncultured Sutterella sp. Lineage (GTDB taxonomy): Bacteria > Pseudomonadota > Gammaproteobacteria > Burkholderiales > Burkholderiaceae_F > Aphodousia. The sequence continues at coordinate 3,953 of USIM01000098.1, read as the reverse complement.
GTTTTATTCGTTATGTCAATCCCTTGCCCATTGTGGGAACCGTGCCGATTTTGGATGGGAAGGTGTTGTTGTGCCGTCGGGCCATTGAGCCGAGAAAAGGCTTTTGGACGTTGCCTGCGGGTTTTATGGAAGGCTATGAAACGCTAAAAGAAGGGGCGGCACGCGAAACATTGGAAGAAACGGGTGAAGAAGTTAAAGTGGGTGATCTATTGACCATCATTGATGTGCCCGATGCCAATCAAGTGCATTTTTTCTTTAGAGCAGAACTTCAAGACATCAATGGAGTGCCGGGCGAAGAAACGCTAGAGCAACGACTTTTTTCTGAAGAAGAAATTCCTTGGGAAATGCTAAGTTTTACGACTGTCAAGACGACGCTACGTCATTATTTTGACGATTTTCACGCAGGAAAATTTGAACTTCATACGTACAAACTCTCAAAGTGAGCAAGGCTTTGATAAAATACTCAAGTTAAGGTCAACTCTGACCAATTTACTGATTAAAGAAAAAAGAGACGAAAAATCATGTCTATGCTCTACTCTATCGCTCGTCGTTGCTTATTCGCAATGGATCCTGAAACGGCTCACCATGTCATCATGGCTAATCTTGATTGGGCTGTGAATCTTGGTGTCACCAAACTCGTCACCCGCGATCCGGTGGAAGATCCCATTGAAGTGATGGGTTTGCGTTTTCCCAACGTGGTGGGCTTGGCAGCCGGTATGGACAAGAACGGCGAACGCGTCAGCGCTTTCGGCGGTTTGGGTTTCGGTCACGTTGAAATCGGTACGATTACGCCTAAGGCTCAACCGGGTAATCCGAAGCCGCGTCTTTTCCGTGTGATTCCTGCCGAAGGTGTGATTAATCGCATGGGCTTTAATAACCACGGTGTGGATGAAGTGTTGGGTGTTCACTTAAAGAGCGCCGCCGCTTTCCGCAATCGTGGCGGTATCCTCTGTATCAACATCGGTAAGAATGCCGTGACGCCGATTGAAAACGCTGTTGACGACTACTTGATCAGTATGCGTAAGGTTTATAACCACACGGATTACATCGCTATCAACATTTCTTCTCCGAACACGAAGAATTTGCGTAGCTTGCAAGCCGATGAAGAATTGGAAAAGCTCTTGAAGGCCATCACCGATGAACGCAAGCGCTTGATCGATGAAAACGACGGCAAGCGTGTGCCGATCGCTCTTAAGGTTGCTCCGGATTTGGAAAACGATGACATTCTTCGTATTTCTGACCAATTGGTTAACTACGGTATTGATGGCATCATCGCCACGAACACGACGATTGCTCGTGACTCTATCCAAGGTTTGCCCAATTGCAACGAAACGGGTGGCTTGTCCGGTAAGCCCTTGCGTGAACGCTCTACTGAAGTGGTGGATTTGTTGTATCGTCACTTGCAAGAAACGATGCCGATCATTGCAAGCGGTGGCGTGATGACCGGTGCCGATGCGGTTGAAAAGATGCAAGCCGGTGCTAAGTTGGTGCAATTGTTCACGGGCTTTATCTACTACGGTCCGGTTTTGGTGCCTGATTGTGTGGACGCTGTTGCTCAATGGCGTAAAACGCAAACGGGTTCTGTGAAGTCTTTGCGCCCGTAATCGCAAGCACTTCAACTAAGCAAAGAGGCGCTCCTTCGTGGGCGCCTTTTACACATATTGCGTAGTCGTAACAACTTTTTCGCTCTAACTTCCTCTAATTGCACTACACTGAAAACATATGTAGAACATTTTTAGGGGATGGCTATGCGTAAACTCATTATCGGAGTGACATCGGTTGCCGTTGTTGCCGTGGGTGGCATCTGGGCGGCGGCAGTGTACTTTTTAGACAGTACAACGATTGCTCAGCAATTAAAGGTGGAGGCGGCCAAACGTCTTAATCGTGAGTTGGTGTTTAATGGTCAACTCCAAACCAAGTTTTTCCCGAAGGTGCAGATTGTGTTGCCTCCCACAACGCTGTCTTACGAAGGAAAGACCGAACCTCAATTTACGCTCACGGGTGCGAGCATTGGTGTTGCACTTCTTCCCTTGATTAAGGGTGATATTCAATTTGATGCGGTCAGCATTGAAGGTTTAAAGGGCGTTGTGAACGCCAAACGCTTTACGCAAAAAGTTGATCAAAAGAAGTCCCAACATGAAGAGCCTAAAGAAGCTGCGCCTGAAGATGGTTCTTCATTTGTGAAGAATTTGAAAGTGGCAAGCGTCTCGATTCGTGACTGCGCATTAACGGTTTATGGCCTTCAAGACCAAAAAGTGTATGCCGTCAGTCAATTGAATCTCGAAACGGGAGAGATCGGTTTAGAGGGAACGACGCCCGTGAAGTTCAGCACGAACTTTGCTGAAAAAACGCAAGGTTTGACCGGCAGCATGACGCTTCAAACAACGGCCAAATATAACCTCAATATGTTGGATGTCACGTTAAGTGATATGAAGACCAATGTGCGTTTTAACCAAGATAAGACGGAAAACGAAATTGGTTTACAAGCTACGAAAGTAGCGTACTTAAAGCGTGACGTTGCTATCGACAAGTTAAGCCTCTTAGCCAATATGGGCAATGCCATGAATGTGGTCGTCTCGGCTGATCAATTTAAGACTGAGAATATGAACACATGGCAAATGGCCAAGGTCAACGCTCAAGTTAAGCAAGGTGATGCACTTGCGGCAAACATCACTGGGAACTTTACGGGTTCAGTGAAGGCGATGAGTGTAGCAAGCAACGATATCGCGGGCACGGTTGATACAGCGATCAACGGCATTAAAACGCAAATTCCGTTGGCCGGTAAATTAAGTGCCTCTGTTTCTGAAGAGAAAGCCTCTGTGGCATTGCATGGGAAGTTTGACGGTAAAACGTGGACGGCCAACGCCAACGTTAAGGGCTTCAAGAAGCCTAATATCACGGGCAATGTCGATCTCGTGTCGCTGACGGTGGATAAGTGGTTACCGAAGGAAACCACGAAGACGGCTTCTGTGAGTTTTGCTCCCATCTCTGAAGCGTTGGCCGATTCCGTTGAACGCTTAACGGCCCTTGATATGGCCAATGCCAATATCGGTATCAAAGTGGGTGAAGTGCGTTATAAGCAACTTCCGGTGACGGGCATTGCCACGACGGTTCGTTTGCAAGACAGTGTTTTAAGGCTTAACAATATGAAGGCGTCGTTGTGTGACGGCGCGATTAACGCCAATATGGTGTTGGATGCCGGTCAAAACTGGTCACTCACGCAAAGTGCCAACCGTATTAATGTGCAACGCTTGTTAAAGGGTTTGGAATTGCCGGATCAATTAACAGGTACGGTGCAAATGAATACGAAGCTAAGCGGTACGGGTTTGGATGAAACGGCCATTAAGAAGACCGCCAACGGTACGCTTGATGTTAAAGTCAATAATGCAGTGCTCAAGGGCATCTCTTTAGAAAAGGTCGCCAAGGCTGTGCGCGATAAGAAGGTCTCGGGTCTTATCATGACGCCAGAAGATCAAACGCAGTTTAGTGCAATGAATGCCACAGTAGTTGTAAACAACGGCAGATTGTCGGTTAAGAACTTGACGGGTCAAAGCGCCATTGCGGCAGTCAACGGTGCAGTCGATATTGGGTTATTGGATAACTCGATGATCGGTAAAGTCTCAGCAGTGTTAGCCACAAGCATTGATGGGCGTCGCGTGACGGTACCGATTGCGATTGGCGGGACGGTGGCGGCACCGGCTTATGGTATTGACCTTGCTTCTGCTATTAAGGACAACTTAACGGCCGAAGTAAAAGAAAAGGGTCGCGCAAAACTCGAAGAGGGGATCGGGAAGTTATTGAATCGCCTCAATCGTTAATTAACCTTTAAACCTTAAACCCAAAAGCGGAATTCGAAAGAGTTCCGCTTTTTGATGTTTAAGGGGGAGAATTGAACAGGAAAAAAAGTGAATGTAAATATTTTTTCTTTTAAATTCAATGCAGAAGAGAATAAT
>USIM01000097.1 GCA_900554675.1 uncultured Sutterella sp. | reverse complement strand
AGCTCCAGACCATACTGTTTGCAGACCACATCGAACTCCTCTTTTTCCTCAAAAGGTACATCAGGAAGAATCAGTCCATCCATTCCAATTTCTGCTGCTTTCCTGATGAAACGCTCTGTTCCATAGGAAAAAACAACGTTTGCGTAAGTCATAAATACCATTGGGATACTGGTTTTTTTACGGATTTTTACCACCATGTCAAAGATCTTGTCTGTGGTTACTCCGCCGCTCAGTGCACGCACATTGGCTTCCTGGATCACAGGACCTTCTGCTGTCGGGTCGGAAAACGGGATTCCAAGCTCAATAAGGTCTGCGCCTGCTTCCTCCATTGCATTGACAAGCTGCTCGGTGATCTCCAGAGATGGATCTCCGCAGGTGATAAATGGGATAAATGCTTTTCCTTTTGTAAATGCTTCTGAAATTCGGTTACTCATGGATATCCTCCCCTCTGTATCTTGCGATTGCTGCACAGTCTTTGTCGCCCCGGCCTGAAATAGTGATGACTACGCACTGATCCTTGCCCATCTGCGGCACGATTTTTCTTGCATAAGCAAGATTACTTGAGTTCGACCTTAGCGCCAGCAGCTTCAAGCTTCTTCTTGGCTTCTTCAGCGTCAGCCTTCGGCAAAGCTTCCTTAACAGCCTTCGGAGCGCCTTCGACCATGTCCTTGGCTTCCTTCAAGCCCAAGCCCGTCAATTCACGGACGGCCTTAATAACGGCGATCTTGTTAGAACCGGCTTCAACGAGGACAACGTCGAATTCCGTCTTTTCTTCAGCAGCGGCAGCAGCACCACCAGCAGCCGGAGCGGCAACTGCAACAGCAGCGGCAGCAGCGGAAACACCGAACTTTTCTTCCATCATCGTGATGAGTTCGGAAACTTCGAGAACGGTCATGGACGCAATTGCGTCGAGGATTTCTTCTTTCGTAAGGGCCATTTTATTTAGCTCCAGTAAAAAATTTCGTTTAAAAAAATAGGTTTAGGCAGCAGCCTTTTCCTTAGCATCGCGAACAGCAGCGACAGTACGCACAAAGCGTGCAGGCACTTCATTGAGCGTGCGAACGAACTTAGCGATCGGTTCGTTCATCGTAGCCATCAACTTGGCCAACAATTCTTCACGGCTCGGCATCGTGGCGAGTTGTTCAACACCAGCAACGTCCAAAACGTTACCAGGCATTGCACCACCCTTGATTACGAGCTTGTCGTTCTTCTTGGCAAAGGAGACTAACACCTTGGACGCAGCAACCGGATCAGCAGAGAAACCGTAAACGAGGGGACCGACCATCTTGTCGGACAAACCTTCGTACGGCGTACCTGCTACGGCGCGACGAACAAGAGTGTTTTTAAGCACGCGCAATTGGACACCTTCCTTGCGAGCGTTAGCACGCAATTCGGTAACCGCTTGAACGCTCAGCCCACGGTATTCGGCAACGATGATCGAACCAGCTTCAGCAACCATGCTGGAAACTTCTTCGATAACTGCCGCTTTATCTTGACGATTAAGACCCACGGTCTGGCTCCACTCAGAGGTACCTTAGAAAAATTCCAAGGCACCGGTTTTAAAATAACCGGCAACACCTGAGAGTATCTCCGTTGCACAACGAGTTGTAGCAAACGAAACTTTCTCTCTTCGGTAGCCGTCTGCGCTGGATATCTTAAGCGCACCCGTTAGTACGTTTTAAGACTTTTAAAATTCGAGCAATCTCAAATTTCCAGCGGTCTTTGACAGCAGAAGGTTTTCCTTCCACCCAAAGCCCTCGAGGCCTCACGACCTCTTTTGCAAGACCGACCGAAATCGGTCTCGCGGGATTCTTTTAATTAGGCAACAACGGTGCCCATGTCAACGCGAACGCCAACACCCATCGTGGAAGAAACCGACATCTTGCGAAGATATTGGCCCTTAGCACTTGCGGGCTTAGCCTTGTTCAAAGCGTCGATCAAAGCCTTAACGTTCGTTTCCAAACGAGCAGCGTCGAAGGAAGCACGACCGATAGAGGCATGAATGATACCAGCCTTGTCAGCACGGAATTGAACTTGACCAGCCTTGGCGTTCTTAACAGCCGTAGCAACGTCAGGGGTAACCGTACCAACCTTGGGGTTCGGCATCAAGCCACGCGGGCCCAAAACCTTACCCAATTGACCGACGATACGCATTGCATCCGGGGAAGCAATGAGGATGTCGAAGTCAATTTGACCGCCCTTGATCGTGGCAGCCAAATCATCGAAACCGACGATATCAGCGCCAGCAGCCTTGGCTTCATCAGCCTTAGCGCCTTGAGCGAACACAGCCACACGAACCGTCTTACCCGAACCTTCAGGGAGAACAGCAGCGCCGCGAACAGCTTGGTCAGACTTACGGGGATCAATACCCAATTGAATAGCAACGTCGACAGATTCGTCGAACTTGGCACCGGCACATTCCTTCACTAACGTGAGGGCGTCGGTCAAAGCATACAACTTTTGAGCTTCAACCTTGGCGTTAATAGCCTTCATACGCTTCGTCATCTTAGCCATCTTAGATACCCTCCACCGTGATACCCATGGAACGAGCGCTACCAGCGATCGTACGAACAGCAGCATCCATATCAGCAGCCGTCAAGTCAGGCATCTTCGTCTTGGCGATTTCTTCGGCTTGAGCGCGCGTAATCTTACCAACCTTGTCCGTGTGCGGACGTGCAGAACCCTTAGCAACCTTAGCAGCCTTCTTGATCAAGATGGCAGCAGGCGGGGTCTTCATCACAAACGTGAAGCTCTTATCTGCATAAGCGGTGATAACGACAGGAATCGGAAGACCCGGTTCGACGCCTTGCGTCTTAGCGTTAAAGGCCTTGCAGAATTCCATAATGTTCAAGCCACGTTGGCCGAGAGCCGGACCAATGGGGGGCGAGGGGTTAGCCTTGCCGGCAGGAACTTGCAGCTTAATATAGCCGACAATTTTCTTTGCCATTTTAAGATTTCCTTTTAGGTTCAATCGCCTTGCTAACTTTCGCTAACAAAGCTCCCTAGTAGTTGTTTGATTAAGAAAGAGCGGGATTATGCCACTAAAATTTGTAAAATGCAAATTTTAGTTATATCCCGCTAAAAAATTTAGATTTTTTCTACGCCGCTGAAGGAAATATCAACCGGCGTTTCGCGACCGAAGATCTCAACCGTCACACGCAAACGAGAGCGGTCATAGTCAACTTCTTCAATGCGACCATTGAAGTCAGCGAATGCACCTTCTTTAAGACGGACCACTTCGCCAATTTCAAAGCTAATCTTAGGACGTGGCTTCTCTGCCGTATCTTCTTGCGTTTGCAAGATCGTAGCAATTTCGTGGTCTGCCAACGGAGCCGGACGATTGCCACCCAAGAAACCCGTCACACGCGGCGTGCTCTTAACTAAGTGCCACGTGTCGTCATTCATCGCCATTTGCACCAAGACATAACCTGCGTACATACGGCGTTCACTGACATAGCGACGGTTATTGCGCGTTTCGACCACTTCTTCGGTCGGAACTAAAACTTCGCCAAATTGCTCAGGGAAAGCACAACGACCAATTCGTTCGATAAGGGTTCGTTGAACATTCTTTTCCATGCCTGAGTAAACATGAACGACATACCAACGCATTTTCGGCGCTGCTACCGGTGCTTGTTCTTGCATTTCAGTCATTTTATGACTCCCTGGCTTCTGTTATTAAAGGCTGAGCTTGAGCAAAAAGTCGTACAAACTCCATTCAATGAGCTTGTCAACGATGAATAAGAATACGGCAACTGCCACAACAAAAGCCAAGACCATGCCAGAAGAGCTCATCGTTTCCTTGCGGGTCGGCCAAATCACACGACGCAATTCATCGTAAGATTCACGACCATAAACAATAAAACGTTTGCCGGACGGACTAATCCAAGCAGTAATAACAGCCAAAGCCAAGCCGCCCATCAATGCCACCAAGCGGAACAACAACGTTTGTTCGCTCATTAAGCTAAAGGCACAAACACCGGCAAGTGCAAAAACAACAGCCAAGGACACCAAAAGGATATCAAGGCTAGAAGAGCTTTCTTCAGGTTTCGCGTTTTGCGTACTCATAATTTTCAATCCAACCACTAATTGTATTAGGGTTATTTTTGCAGACTAAAATTCAGTCTTTTTAAACAACATCAAGCCGCGATCAAAGACCGCGGCCTGGATGCACTATATCTTGTGTGGCAGGGGCAGAAGGAATCGAACCCTCAACCTACGGTTTTGGAGACCGTCGCTCTGCCAATTGAGCTATACCCCTGTCATTCTTAGTGCCCGCTCTTTAGCGAGCACTCAGAAATCGATATTATTCGAGGATCTTGGCAACCACGCCGGCGCCAACCGTACGACCACCTTCA
>USIM01000096.1 GCA_900554675.1 uncultured Sutterella sp. | reverse complement strand
GGTTTTGCCAATGACTCAATTAGACAAGATCATGAAACCCCGTGCCATCGCTGTGGTGGGTGCTTCCACGAAGCCCCACACGATTGGCTCAGACATCATGAAACGCCTTCAGGAATACGGTTTTACGGGTGATATTTACCCGGTTAACCCCAAGGGCGGCATCATCGAAGGCTTGCAAGCTTATCCGTCCGTATTGGATATTCCCGGTGAAGTCGATCTTGCAATCATTGTTGTAAACGCCAAATTTGTGTTGCAAACGATTGACCAATGTCATGAAAAGGGCATTGGCGGTTTGTGCGTTATCTCAGCTGGCTTTAAAGAAACAGGCCACGAAGGGATGGAGCTTGAACAAGCCTTATTAAAGAAAGTGCGTGATTACGGTATGCGCTGTGTCGGCCCGAACTGCTTGGGTGTTGTTAATACTCACCCGTCCGTTCGTATGGACGGTTGCTTTGCCGAAAGTTTGCCCCAACGTGGTGACATCGGCTTTGTTTCTCAATCCGGCGCATTGGGTGGCGGGATTCTCAATATTTTGAAGGATCTCAATCTTGGTTTCGCTCAATTCATTTCCATTGGTAATCAAGCGGATGTTAACGCTGAAACGGCTATGGAATATTGGGAAAACGATGAAGACGTAAAGCAAATTTTGCTTTACATGGAATCCATCCAAAATCCTGCCAACTTCCGTCAATTGGCAACGCGTATTTCTAAGAAAAAACCGATTTTGGCTTTAAAGGCCGGTCGTTCTGCAGCAGGGGCTTCTGCCGCCTCTTCGCATACGGGTTCTTTGGCCGGTGCCGATAAGGCAGCCAATGCTCTTTTGATGCAATCCGGTGTCATTCGTGAGTACTCGCTCGAGAATTTGTTTGCGACCGCTAAAGTGTTCTCTAACTGTCCGATCCCCAAGGGTGATCGTGTAGCGATTGTCACCAACTCCGGTGGCCCCGGCATTATGGCAACGGACGCCGTGTGCGAATACGGTATGCAAATGGCACAGTTAACGGAAGAAACGAAGGCCACTTTGCGCAGTTTCTTGCCGGCAGCCGCTTCTGTTAAGAATCCGGTGGACATGATTGCTTCGGCTCCGATTGAGCACTACAAGAAAACGTTGGAAACGGTGATTGCCGACGACAACGTCGACATGATCGTTGTCATTTATCTTCCGTTCTTGGGCTTGAAGGACATTGATGTTGCTAAGGCCGTGATGGAAATTAAGGCCGCCAATCCGCAAAAACCGATCGTGGGCGTTTTCATGACAACGAGTAGCTTCTTTGAGCAATTGTCTGAAATGGACGTTAACGTTCCGTTCTTTATGTATGCCGAACAAGCTGTAGACGGTTTAAACCGTTTGAACCAACAACGCCTCTGGACGCAAAAGCCCGATGGCGTGACACCTGTTTATGATGTCAATAAGACGTTAGCTAAGTCGATTATGCAAGCAGCGTTGGATGACGGTCGTGATCAGTTGACGACTCGCGAGAGCATGGATGTTCTTGAGGTTTACGGTATCCGCATTTGCCAATCCGGTTTTGCCAAGGATATTGAAGAAGCCGTGGCACTGGCTAACCGTATTGGTTACCCCGTTGTCATGAAGATGACGAGTAAGACGACGTCTCACAAGACGGACGTGGGTGGCGTGCGTGTGAATATTCAAACTGAAGAAGCTTTGCGTGCCGAGTACGCTGATTTGATCGAGAAGTTGCGTGAACGCAATCTCTTAGAAGGTCTTGAAGGTGTGATCGTTCAAGAAATGGTCAAGGGCAATCGCGAAATGGTTTGTGGTATCGCAACCGATCCGCAATTCGGCCCCATGATGATGTTTGGTTTGGGTGGCGTCTTTATCGAAGTGATGAAGGATGTGACCTTCCGCATGGCTCCTCTCACGGATCAAGATGCCATGGATATGATTACGGGTGTTAAGGCCTACGGTCTTTTGCAAGGCGCTCGTGGCACGACGCCTGCACAAATGCCGCAATTGCAAGAGAGCTTATTGCGTTTGTCTCAATTGGTCGGTGACTTCCCCGCCATCGAAGAGCTCGATATCAATCCGTTGATTATCAGTGAAAAGAATGGCGAAGGCATTGCTGTTGACGGTCGTATCAAACTCAATATCGAAAAAGCGAAGAATTTGTAATTTGTATCGATATTGATTCACCCAAAGGGGGGCAGGTTTCAAACCTGCCTCTTTTGTTTGATGCGTAAAAAATAAGCAAAACAAAACGAATTACAAAAAAAGTGCTCAAATTTAGCAACTTGCCTTGACTAACAAGAACTTGCAATATAAATTGAGGTGTAAGAAAGTGGGAAAAAGTGGGAGTAGGTGCCTCAATGTGGATTGGGGCTCCCGATTTTCTGCACCAAAAGGGGAAGTTTTTTCGGGTGAGCCTTATGTTTCAAGGAACGTCGCTCTTAGTCTTGGATGTCAAAGGACGTCTCTCGTTGCCGGCACGGCATCGCGAGAGCCTTTTGTCGTCTTGTGACGGCGAAGTGACTTTAACATGTCACCCTGATGGCTGTGTGTTGCTATATCCCCAACCTCAGTGGAAAGAGTTAAGTGAAAAGTTGATGCAACTGCCCTATGCGTTGCGAGCTTTTCAACGTCGACTTTTAGGTTGTGCTGTGACGGTTAAGGTTGATGCCGCCGGTCGTCTTTTGATTCCCAGCGAATTGCGAACCCTTTGCAGTTTGAATCGCGAAGTGACCTTTGTTGGTGTTGGTAATCACTTTGAACTTTGGGATCAAGGCCATTACACCGAGTACATGGATCGTGAAATGGCTAAGGGCTTACCGCCTGAATTAGAGTCATTTGTTTTGTAAGGAGAGGATGGAAATGAATAAGCCCTTCGTTCACCTCTCCGTTATGCGAGAGGAAGCACCTCGAGAATTGGTGCATAACGCCGATGGTATTTATGTGGATGCGACCTTTGGTCGTGGCGGCCACTCTCGTCTTATTCTTGAGTCTTTAAGTCCTAAGGGACGTCTTATTGCGTTTGACCGAGATCCGGAAGCCATTGCTGCGGCTGCCGAGATCAAGGATGAGCGTTTTACGATTATTCATGCACCGTTTTCTCAATTAAAAGAAAAACTGTTGACTTTAGGTGTGACCGAAGTTGACGGTGTTTTCATGGATATTGGCGTATCAAGTCCTCAAATTGACGATGCCTCCCGCGGTTTTTCATTCCGTATGGATGGGCCGCTTGATATGCGTATGGATACGACGACGGGGATGACGGCAGCCCAATGGCTTGCTACAGCCCAAGAGCGTGAAATTGCCAATGTCATTTCTGATTTGGGTGAGGAGCGTTTTGCTCGAAAAATTGCTAAGACGATCTGCCAAACGCGTGAAGAATTCCCGCTAACGACAACGCAACAATTAGCCAAGTTAGTGGCAAGCGTTGTCCCGATGAATAAAAAGGATCCCACGCAAAATCCGGCAACGCGTACCTTCCAAGCCATTCGAATTCACATTAATAGCGAGTTGGGTGAGTTAACTCATGCACTGAATGGCGCTATGGATGTGGTTAAAGATGGCGGAAGAATCGCAGTCATCACCTTCCATTCGTTAGAAGACCGTATTGTGAAGCGGTTTTTCGATAAAGCTGCACATCCGGAACGTGATATTGATCCTCGTTTGCCGCTTCGTCCCGATCAATTGCCTCAACCGCTTTTGTCAGATGTGCGTCGAATCTTGCCCAGCAAGGAAGAGTGCGCTGAAAATCCTCGAGCTCGTAGCTCCATTTTGAGAGTGGCGACCCGTTCTCGTGGGGAGGATGGGGCATGCTGAAATATTTCAATTTGATGTTTATTCGCAAACATCTTTTGATGATTAGCATTGGTTTACTCACCGTCTCATTGGTGACGGAAGCGGTGTTGATTGTGAACTCTCAATACCGAGTACGAGAACTCACGATCACGATTGAGCAAGAGCAAGAGTATGGTCGTCGCCTGCAAGACGAGTCCAAAGAGTTGCGCATTGAATTGGCAAAGGCGACTTTGCCTGCCTACATTTCCAAAACAGCCCTGGAGATGGGGCTTGAGGCTGCTCGCAATGAAAATACCGTCATCTTGCAGCCTAAACCGGTGCCGCATTTCGTAACGCGTAAGCGTCAAGGGGAGGGCTCGAAATGAGAAATACTCCCTTATTCGAAAGATTAAAGAATGCGGTCAAGCAAAAGGCTTCGTCATTTTGGAACGAAGACCGCTCGCCTAAGCGTCAAAAGCGCGCAGCTGAACGCGAAAAGGATTGGCGTACAACGGAAATTTCACAAAAGCGCTCGCATGTTTTGTTGTGCGCGCTAGTTTCGGTTTTCTCTATTTGCTTCTTACGAGCCGTTTACTTGCAATGTTTCAACACGGAG
>USIM01000095.1 GCA_900554675.1 uncultured Sutterella sp. | reverse complement strand
ATCACACTCACCCAATAAAAAATCAATCGCCTGACGATAACCCACTGCACGCATAGCAGGGGCTTCACGCACAAAGTCAGGGGACTTCATCAACGTTCTGACTTCATCCAAAAATCCTGCATCCAGCATTAATTGGAAACGCTTTTCAATGCGTTCGTGCAAAAGCGCACGATTGGCAGGCATCAAGCCTAACGTCAAAAATTGATAAGGACATTGAGAGATTTTTTGGGCTTGATAGGTCGACAACGGTTGACCCGTTTGACGAAAAACCTCCAACGCACGAGAAATACGTTGACTGTCGTTAGGATTTAAACGAGCTGCGGTGACCGGATCGACTTTTGCCAATTCTTCATGCATGGCTGGCCAACCAATTTCTGCCGCGCGCGCTTCAATCTCAGCACGTACCACCAAATCCGTGGAAGGCATTTCGTTTAAACCTTCTTTGATGGCTTTGGCATAAAGCATCGTACCGCCCACAATTAAGGGCAACTTTCCACGCGCTTTGATGTCTTCAATTTTGGCATAGCAGTCTTTAACAAAGTCCGCCGCATTGTAGGTATCAAAAGGATCACGAATGTCGATTAAGTGGTGGGGCACACCACCCATTTCCTCTACCGTTGGCTTGGCGGTACCAATGTCCATGCCTCGATAAATCAAGGCCGAGTCAATGGAAATCACTTCGGTATTTAACGTTTGAGCCAAACGCACGCCTAAGGCGGTCTTACCGCTTGCCGTGGGGCCTAAAATCAAAACAGCATCCACCACGACTATTGGCCTCGCATGAAAAGTTTATCCAAGTCGGCCATCGACACTTGCACCCAGGTGGGACGACCGTGATTGCATTGGTCCGAGCGCTCGGTTTGTTCCATTTGACGCAAAAGCGCATTCATCTCTTCAATCGAGAGTTGTCGATGGGCGCGCACGGCACTGTGGCAAGCCATCGTGGCCAAAATTTCGTTGCGACGCTCTTGAATCAAACTCGATTCACCGAACTTACGAATATCGGCCAAAGTTTCTACCACCAAGGCTTCGCCCGTGCGATTAATGTCGCCCGACAACACCGCCGGCACCGCTCGCAAACGCAAGTGCGTGGGTGAGGCGCATTCCAAGTCCAACCCTAATTGCAATAAAAGTGACTGATGGTCTTCAAAAGTGGCGATGTCTTCTGCCGTTGCTCTGAAAACTAACGGAATTAACAATTGTTGAGTGGCGAGCTTTTGCGCATCCACCTGACGCTTGAGCTTTTCATACACAACGCGCTCGTGCGCTGCGTGCATATCCACTAACACCAAACCGTGATCATTTTCAGCCAAAATGAAAATGCCACCCACTTGCCCCAAGGCCCTGCCTAAGGGAAATGCCAAATTCTGATGATCGGGATCGACCGTCTGGGTCTCCCCTTCCCGAATGGCTTTAACCGTATCCGGAATCATTCGAGAGGACGTTCCTTTCGTTTGATAAAAGTCGAGGTAACGATCTAAATGAGAAGGCTCGTAAGCAGGCGCTTTTGTCGTCTGCAAACCAAAGGAAGCACTTGCAGGATAAGAGGCTCCGGCCGCAGGCGTTGATAAATTCAATCGATCTTGCGAAACGTAGGTCATCCCCATGGTGGGCTTAGGCGCCTCAGCTGTCTCCGTTTCAGCCTCTGAAGTTTGCGATTGAGAGGCTAACGCGGGGGCTAGCGCATTTTGCACAGCGTGCATCACAAATTGGTGAACCCATTGACTGTCACGGAATCGCAATTCGCTCTTCGTGGGATGAACGTTCACATCAACCTTGACCGGATCAATATCCAAGAAAAGGCAATACATGGGCTGCAGTTGATTGTGCAACACATCGGCATAAGCGGCCTTAATAGCGTGAGCTAAAAGCTTATCGCGCACATAGCGACCGTTAACGTAGCAGTACTGAGCGTCCGTGCGATTGCGACCGGCCGTGGGCAACCCCACCCAACCGAAAACTCTCGCAACGCCCGTTTCGGCATAGACTTCGCGCTGCGCATTGGCAAATTCTGACGGCAAAATACGATTAACACGTGCTCGGCTTTCTTCAATCGGCAACACCAACACGGGCTTACCGTTATGAATCATGCGAAATTCCACTTGCGGATGAGAAATCGCAATGCGCTCTAAGGCCGTTTTGCAGTGCGCGGCTTCCGTGGCTTCGGACTTTAAAAACTTGCGACGAGCCGGTGTCTTAAAGAATAAATCTTCAACTTCAACACGAGTACCCACGGCGCCCGCCGCCACATCAACGACACCTTCATGGATACTGTAGGCGTAGTCCGAGTCTGCCGTGCGAGAGGTCAGCGTTAAGGCTGAAACCGAAGCAATGGAAGCCAGAGCTTCACCTCTGAAACCAAGGCTTAGAACATGTTCCAATTCATCAAGATTGCGAATTTTGCTTGTCGCGTGGCGCTTAAGAGCCAAGGGCAATTGATCTTTAGCCATCCCTCGACCGTTATCGGTCACCGTCAGTCGCTTGATGCCACCTGCGTCAAGGCGCACTTCAATTTTGGTGCTACCGGCGTCAATGGCGTTTTCCACCAATTCTTTAAGGACAGAAGCGGGGCGCTCAATCACCTCGCCGGCGGCGATTTGACTGATTAACTGATCGGAGAGCTCGCGGATTTCACGATCCGGTGCTCGAGAGGATTGAATATCTTGCATAATGGACTCAATTGTAGCATTGACGCTCGTTAACAACTTTTAACGCAATACTTTGAAATCACTTGTCTTAAATTGAATAAATGTAAAAATTAACAATTGGTTTTCGCTATACTCTAGACATCAAATTTGTGTTGAAAGTCACAGAAAATGGACTGGTCTTTATTTTTAGATTTATTTACGAATGCGGATCGTTTTCTAACGACACTGGCCACTGACTACGGCATTCTTATCTACGTCGTGATGTTCATGATTTTCTTCCTGGAAACAGGGATTGTCGTGATGGCGTTTTTGCCCGGTGACTCACTGCTTTTCGTAGCAGGTGCTGTGACTGCCAGCGGTGCAATTGATCCGTGGTTATTGACCGGGATCGTCACATTGGGTGCCATTTTAGGTAACACCTCAAACTACTATATCGGTTCATGGCTCGGTCACAAAATCTATGACGGTTCCATTTCTTGGATTGACCAAGAAGCCTTAAACCGCACGCATGACTTCTATGTTGCTCACGGTGGCAAAACCGTCTTCTTGGCTCGTTTTGTTCCGATTGTTCGCACCTTTGCACCGTTAATTGCAGGGGCAGCGGCCATGCAACCGGCCAAATTCCAGTTTTATTCCATTACGGGTGCCTTTGCTTGGGTGTACGGCTTGGTTTGGGCCGGTCACCTCTTTGGCAATATCCCCTTTATTAAGCAGCATCTGACAGCGATTTTGCTTTGCGGTATTGGTTTCGCACTCATTCCGACGACGATTTTGGCTGTGTCAAAGCTTTGGAAAAAACGCCACCCGGAAACGAAAAAATAACTGACAAGGGTACACACTGACGGTGCGTACCCATTTTTTTAATCTTGGAGATCCTCATGCAACTTTGGGAACACTTCATCGCCATTTTGAAAAAAGAAGTACAACCGGCTTTAGGCTGTACCGAACCCACTTCCATTGCCTACGCAACGGCTCATGCCGCTCGTCTTTTAGGCAAAACGCCGGAACACATCCGAGTCGAAGTGAGTGACAACCTTTACAAAAATGCCATGGGCGTCTTTGTTCCCGGTACGGGCCAAATCGGTTTACCGATTGCGGCCACGGTCGGTGCCTTAGGGGGCAATCCCGATGCAGGACTCGAAGTGTTGGCTTCCGTGACACCCGAGCACGTCGCTCAAGCCTTAAAGATGATTGAAGAAAAACGCGTTGATATTGAACGCGCCGATACAACGGAATTTATCTTCTGCAAAGCCACGTTAACCGCTCAAGGCGACACTGCTGAAGTGACGATTAGCGGAGGTCACACCGACATCGCTTTGATGGTGAAAAACGGTGAAGTGGTTTTTGAGAAAAAGCACGTTATTGAAACAACGACCGAAGGGACTTCTGCCATTGGCGGTGAAGACGTCAACCTTCGCAATATCTACGACTTTGCTTGCAAAGTGCCGCTTGAAGACATTCAATTCATTTTGGAAGCCAAAGACATCAACATGACCTTGGCTCAAGAAGGTCTTGCTCACGAATACGGTTTGCAACTCGGTAAAACCATTGAAATGCAAATGCAAGCCGGTATCATCGGTCGCGATTTAATCAACAGCATGGCTTCTTTCACGGCAGCTGCTTCTGACGCTCGTATGGGTGGCGCAACGCTCCCCGCCATGAGTAACTACGGTAGCGGCAACCAAGGCATCACCGCCACGATTCCGGTGGTAAAGATGGCAGAGTTTGTCAAAGCTGACGAAGAGCACTTGGCCCGCGCTTTGATTATGTCTCACTTGGGCGCTATCTACA
>USIM01000094.1 GCA_900554675.1 uncultured Sutterella sp. | reverse complement strand
GTTGAGCAAAAGTCAGCGTGGGATTGATGTGGTATCTTTATCTAAGTGAACCCCCCCTTGGCTTTTGCGATACCACTTAAATATCCGTTAACGCCGCAGTTGTAATACATAAACGAGTTACCCACCAAAAGAATGGATTTTGGTGTTGTTTTAAGTGAAGTAACAGTTGGTTTAACGGTGTAATCAGCGGCTTGAGCCATCGTACCCACTAACGCTAATGCCATTGAGCAAGCCAATACTTTGATTTTCATAATTATTACCTTTTTGAGAATTTGAAAATTATTTGAGCGTATCTAACCACATTGATAAGTCGACTCTAAAGTTGTCGCCATCAGGGAATTTGTCTGTCTTCTCAATGCCCCAACCGTGATTGCCCGTCGGATAAACGTGAAGCGAAACGGGACGATTGTTGGTTACCATTGCACGAGCATAGAGCATACTTCCGAGACTGCCTGCAAACTCATCTTGAGCGGAGACTGCAATGAAAGCAGGAGGAGTTGTTAAACCAACATGCTTATAGGCCGAATAGGTTGTATCGTATTGAACAGAGCGATCTTTCCCGATGAGGTTATTACGGCAAGAACTTTTTGGTTGGGACTCTTCTTGCATCATCGTGATATTGGGGTAAATCAAAATAGAGAAGTCAGGACAAGAATTTTTGCTACAGGAGACGCTGGACATGGCAGCAAGGTGACCACCAGCGCTCGCCCCCATCACACCGACGGAATGCAAACCGTATTTTTTAAATAATGAACGAACCGTACTCACGGCCTTATTGGCATCAGCCAATGGCACAGCAGGATTGCCCTTAGGAAGTCGATACTTGAGTGTGAAGGTGGTAAAGCCCTTTTCAAGGAAAAACGGCTTAAAACTATTTTCAATGGTGGCCATGGACAAATTGCCGTAACCGCCGCCCGGAATCAAAATAACTGCTTTACCGTTACTCTTTTTGGGTTGATCAACTTCGATACGAGCCTTTGTAACGTTGAAGATTGATCCCTTAACATCGGTTTTTTCAGCTTCGGTAATCGTACTTTTGTTGGGTGCACCATTGGGCCAAAGTGCAATGGTTTCCGTAGCAAAGGATTGTGCACAGGTCATGCCGAGTAAAAGAGCTACAGCGGTTGGATAAAAACGATTCATTGCAAATTCTCCATGAGAGTGATTCCAAAATGTTTAAATTAGTGTAGGATTGTTTGCTATTACAATCAAATAATTGAAATCTAATTGATAATAAGTTAATGGTTATGAAGAATTCCTTTTTATATCTTCAAACACTTAAAAATGAAGGGAATTTCCAAAAAGCAGCAAACGTGCTGGGAGTGACTCAACCCTATCTTTCTCAAGTTGTTAAAAAACTCGAAGATCAATACGAAGTGGTCATTGTTGACAGACGCTCCAAACCTATTGTTCTAACGAGAGTCGGTGAAATGATCTTAGATAATCTAAGGCAGATTGATCTTATAGAGCAAAGAACCTTGTCAATTTGCCATGACTATGCAGGGTTGGATGTGGGTTCGATCAAAATAGCCTCAAATGGTGAAAGAACTAATGCCATTCTGATGCCGGTCATTGCCAAGTTTTCCAAATTATTTCCCAATATCGAATTAGACTTTTCTCAAGATTACATTCTCGAAGATATTCCTCAAATTCTGCAGGAGGGGAAGGCCGATGTTGGGATGTTATTTGAATGGATGATGATTGATGATTTAGACGCTTATCGTCTTTGCCAAGAACGTTATATGTTGGTTGTTCCCGATAGTGGAATCACGGCGAGCATTGGAAATCGTTATAACGATGCGGGTGATTATCCGAAACTTTCAGAAGTCGATAAGTCTCCTCTTAAAGCTTTAAAGTTGCTTCAGGTCTATCGACACAGCGAAAGGTTGAAAATTTTAAATAAAGCGTTGGGTTTTAAGACTCAAACCGTGAACAGCGTTGTTAGACAAGCCGGCACTCGTTTAGCGTTTGTTTCAAGCGGTCTTTGTATGACCATTTGTCAGGAAAAACTCATCAAGAACTACAGTCATCGAGAGGGTTGTCGCTTCATTTCTCTTGAAGAAGTGCTTCCCGTTCAAAATATGGTGATTGCTTGGAATCGTCGTATGTATCAAACAAAAGCGGCTCATGCCTTTTGCCAAATAGCAAACGAAATTTACAAAGAGAGCGCCTAGCTATGTTCTTCGGTACTTCTTGATGCAGATGTCTTTTTTTTAGGAGGCCGACCTTTTTGTAATTCTTTTCTCAATCGACTCTAAAACCCTAAACTAATCCTTTAAAATCTCAAAGATATTGTCTCGATCAAGGCACAAGGTTTATTTCAGTGATTCCCTACGAACTTAAGATTGGTTGGCGTTACACCCGACAAGGGCGACGTGGCCAAAGTAAAAACGGTTTTATTTCCTTCATCTCCGTGATGAGTGTGGCTTCCATTGCCTTGGGTGTTATGGCACTCATTGTCGTACTCTCCGTCATGAATGGTTTCCAAAAAGAAGTTCGTGACCGCATGCTTTCGGTCATTCCTCATATTGAAGTTTTAAGTTATGAAGGAACGATGCCCGATTGGCAAACACCGGCTTCGATTGTTGAGAAAAACGCCCATGTGAAGGGCGTAGCCCCTTTTTCTTCCGGTCAAGGACTTTTGAGTTCCGGTCGTAATGTTCGTGGTGTTTTGTTGCGCGGTATTGATCCGCAACGCGAACCCATGGTGAGCGACATTGATAAGCAAATGTTGGTGAGTTCTCTTTCTGAACTTAAAGAGGGGGAATACAACATTGTTTTGGGGCAAGATTTAGCCCGACTCTTGGGCGTTCGTGTGGGTGACAAGGTCAATGTCATTATTCCTCAAGGACGCGCCACGCCCGCTGGGATCGTACCCCGTATGCGTGCTTTTACCTTAACGGGGGTGTTCTCTTCCGGGCACTATGAGTACGACAGCTCCATGGCTGTTATCAATATCAACGACTGCCAAACGCTCATGCGCCGTAATGGCCCGGATGGTTTACGCATTCGAGTCGATGAAATGAATGATGCGCCCCGTATTGCCTTTGAGTTACTTTCGTCGCTTAAGGGTGACTATGCCGTCACCGACTGGTCTCGCCAAAACCGCACGTGGTTTGCTGCCGTGCAAGTTGAAAAGCGCATGATGACCATCATTCTCTTTTTGATTGTGTTGGTGGGGGCTTTCGGTTTAGTCTCCAGCATGGTGATGACGGTAACGGAAAAACAATCCGACATTGCCATTATGAGAACATTAGGGGCCTCGCCTTCGTCCATTATGACCATTTTCATGATTCAAGGCGCCATTGTTGGCGTCGTGGGCGTGGCCTGCGGTGTGATTTTTGGTCTTGGCTTGGCGTGCAATTTGGATGTGATTGTGCCTGCGATTGAATCGATTTTTGGTATTCAATTCTTGCCCAAGGAAGTCTATTTCATCAGTACGCTCCCGTCGGATCCTCGAATGAGTGACATTATTCCGATTGCGTCTTTCTCGTTAATTTTGAGTTTGTTGGCCACCATTTATCCGAGTTGGCGTGCAGCTCGCACAAAACCAGCGGAGGCCTTGCGCTATGAGTAATACTTCACAAACGGTTTTGATGGCGAAACATATTCGTAAGGCCTATCGCGATGGTGATACTTCCGTTGATGTATTAAAAGACATCAATTTGGAAGTTCTAGCGGGCGAAATGGTGGCGATTGTCGGTGCGTCAGGCTCCGGTAAATCAACGCTTTTACATGTATTGGGTGGACTCGATAGCATCGATAGTGGTGAAGTTGAAGTTGTCGGTCTTTCAGTTCATGCGTTGGATGAAGCAGGGCGAGGCCAATTACGCAATGAAAAGTTGGGTTTTATCTACCAGTTTCATCATCTTTTGCCGGAATTTACGGCTGAAGAAAATGTGGCCATGCCTTTGATGATTGCACGTCGCAATCCCCATGAAGCTCTTGAAAAGGCGCGCGATGTTTTGTCCGCTTTGGAGCTTTCACACCGTTTCGGTCATCGACCTTCTCAAATGTCAGGCGGGGAACGTCAACGGTGTGCCATTGCGCGAGCGATGGTCACACAACCGGCCTGCATTTTGGCCGACGAACCCACCGGGAATTTGGATCGCGCAACGGCAGATGCCGTTTTTGCGAACTTCGCACAATTGGCAAAACAAAACGGAACGGCTTGCGTGATTGTGACGCATGACTTAGAGCTTGCAGCGCGGTGCGACCGAGTGGTCACGCTTAAAGACGGTGTATTGGTCTAAGGCTTCATGATGCTCATCGACACTCACTCCCATTTTGGCCTCGTGGATACGGGCGACGACATGAATGTGTTGTTGGAACGTGCTCGTGCCTTGGGTGTGGTGTGTGGCATCATCACAACGGGAAGTGTCGGGGACTTCGAAAGGGTTCGTGATATTGCCCATGCTATTGGTTGGGGCTATGCGGTTGGGATTCATCCGCTTTTTATCCATGAAGCCAAAGATG
>USIM01000093.1 GCA_900554675.1 uncultured Sutterella sp. | reverse complement strand
GTGAGTGCGGCAAAACCAAAAGCCACAATATTGATAACGGGATCAAAAATAAAGGGAATATTCATGATGGCAGACAAAATGATGGAGCCGAAAAAGGCAATGACGACCCCCAATAATCCGCCCAGCGCCCCAAGCACAATAGCTTCAATTAAAAACTGCATCAAGACTTCATGCGCCATGGCACCAATGGCCAAACGAACCCCAATTTCTCGTGTGCGCTCGGTCACACTCACCAGCATGATGTTCATAATGCCAATGCCGCCCACAATGAGACTCACAGCAGCAACCGCCCCTAAAAGTGCCGTCATGATCGCCGTTGTACTGGAAACCTTACGAGCAATTTCCTCGGTATCCAAAATCATGAAGTTGTCGCTATCGCTTGCCGAAAGGGAACGACGCTCACGCATCAAAAGGGTCAAGCTGTCAATCACCGTCTGACGCTCCACGTCCTTATCAACGGAAATTAAAATGGCCGATACGCGCGTATTACCACTCACACGACGCAGAAAGGTTTGAATGGGCATCACGACCAAATCGTCTTGGTCGCCGCCAATGGCCACCTGCCCCTTGCTTTCTAAAACTCCCACCACACGGCAAGAGAATTGTCCCGTTCGCAACATCTCACCAACGGGTTCTTCACCAGCGAAGATTTCTTTTTGAATGGTTGCGCCAATAATGCAAACGGCAGAACCGGCAGCTTCTTCTTGCGGTTCAAAATAGCGCCCTTGGGATAAATTACGGTTATCTAAAATAAAATAATCGTTCGTACTCCCCACGACCTGCGTGGTCCAGTTTCTGCCTTGAGCTACAACCACCATGGATCGTGAACGTTGAGGCGCCGCCACCACGACACCTGCAATTTGATTAGCGATCGCGTCAACGTCTTCGAGCTTAAATTGCGGCGCACCACCCATACCACCCGGCCCCAAGCGTTGACCGGGACGAAGCATGAGTTGATTGGAGCCTAAACTTTCAATTTGCGTACGCACGGCTTGTGTGGCGCCATTGCCCACCGTCACCATCGTAATGACGGCAGCCACACCAATCACAACCCCCAAAACGGTCAGAAGCGATCGCATCGGATTGCGATAAATTTGTCGGATTGCCAATAAAAACGCATTAGCCCACATGACGCATATCCTTATCACTATCAAGTCGCCCGTCGCGGAACTGAACAATACGCTTGGCGTAGGCCGCCATATCCGGTTCGTGCGTCACAAGACCAATCGTAATGCCGTCGCTTTCGTTTAATTCTCGCAAGAGTTCCATGATTTCAACACTACGTTTACTGTCCAAGCTCCCCGTCGGTTCATCGGCTAAAAGTAAAAGCGGTTTACTCACAATCGCGCGAGCAATTGCAACACGTTGCTGTTGCCCACCCGAGAGTTCTGCCGGTGTATGGTGCTCCCATGGAAGCAGTCCCACGCGATCAAGCGCTTCTCTGGCCAATTCGTGGCGATCCTGCGCAGCCATCCCTCGATAAAGCAAAGGCAACTCCACATTTTCCAAGGCGGTTGTTCGCGGCAAAAGGTTAAAACCCTGAAACACAAAACCAAAATATTTTCGACGTAACAAAGCTCGTTGATCTTGCGTCATTTGATTAACCGGCACACCTTTAAAAAGGTACGTACCGGCGCTCGGCGTATCCAACGCCCCCACAATATTCATGCAAGTGGATTTCCCCGAACCCGAAGGTCCCATCACCGCCACAAATTCCCCCTGATTAATCGACAAACTGATGCCTTGCAATGCATCAAAGGCAGCATCACCCACGCCGTAGCGTTTATAGATATCAATCAGTTGAATTAAGGGCATTTCTTCAGACATGGCTTATTTCTCCGCCTTCTTTTGGCCCGTAATCAATAAATCACCCTCTTTGAGTTCGCCTGAAATCACTTCCGTGCGAATGCCGTCCGATGCCCCTGTCACAATCGTGAGCATTTGAGGCGTTTGGTTTCTTAACACCCAAATCTTACTTTGACGCGTGGCCGTCGCCCCGCCCACGTCCTTAGCCGTTTTATTGACCCCTTGTTGATGCGGAGGACCCATCATCAAGCCACTTACCGCACTCTTAGATTCACCACCGGTCTTTGGGCTGTAGCGCAAAGCCGTGTTAGGAACTAACAGAACATTTTCTCGATTTTGCGTCTGAATACGAGCCGTTGCCGTCATTCCCGGACGAAGCAATAAATCCGCATTTTTGACCGTCAAATAAGCGGTGTAGGTCACGACGTTATTGTCCGTGTCTTGGGAGGGCCCATAAGAGACTTTCGTGAGCGTTGCCGGAAACTTGCGATTGGGATAGGCACTCACGGTAAAAGTCGCTGTTTGCCCGACTTTCACCACAGCGACATCGGCCTCGTCCACATCAACTTCCAACTCAAGCTCTCGCAAATCGCTCGCCAACGTTAAAAGTTCCACCGCTTGCAATGAAGCCGCTACGGCGTAGCCAGGCTCTACAGAACGGGCCAAAATCACACCATCAATGGACGCAGAAATAAAAGCCTTCGTGAGATCGCTTTCTGCGGTTGTGAGTTCAGCTTGAGCGTTTTCGATTTTTGCTTTGGCCACATCAATGCTTGCTAAAGCGCGAGCCACAACAGCCGACTGTTCATCCAATTCCGTTTGAGCGGGGGTTTTACCACCGGACAACTTTCTCACGTTTAAAAGCCGTTGATACTTGGCTTTAGCCTCTTTGTGAGTGGCTTGCGCTTCACTCAAACTGGCCTTAGCACTGGCAAGCGAAGCTCGTGCCATCGCAACTGAGGCTTTCAATTTCGTCGTGTTTAACTCAATGAGCACTTGGTCTTTTTTGACCACATCGTTGACATCAACCAACACCTTTTCCACGATACCGGACAATTCTGAACCGATCGAAACGGTTTGTTCAGCTTCAAGCGTGCCGTTGGCCGTCACGTCAACTTTTAACGTCCCGCGAGAGACTTCAGTCGTCAGGTACTGAGGGGCAGAGTCCGAATTTCCCCACCACCATACGGCAGAGCCCAAAATCGCCACACCAACGGCGCCTGCCAACACTTTCTTGCGAGTGGACCACTTCGGAGACGTCGCTTCATCAAGAAGCGTTTTGATGGATTCTTTATCGGTATTACCCATTTTTTTCTTCCTTATCCTTCACTTCGGGTGTCCAACCACCGCCTAAAGCCCGATACAGTTCAACATAGGCTTGGGCTTGTTCGGATTGATTATCCACCACGGCTTCTTGTGCACTTAATTGAGAGCGCAGCGTTGAGAGAACGGTTTCGTAATCCACAAGACCGCTAGAGTATTGCTGAAGGGCCAATTGTGCGGCCAATTCACTACTTTTTTGAGCACTCAATAATGACTTTTGACGCGATTGCCTTGTACGCAATTGGGAAAGTGCATTTTCGGTTTCTTCCAGTGCACCTACCAACGCTGCCGTGTATTTCGCTTGCGCCGTATCCAATGCAGCTTTTTGCGTTTCAGTGCCAGCAATAGCTTCACCCCAATTCAATATCGGCATCGAAAGCGCGCCCACTAAAGCACCGATCCCGGTGCCCGATGCTCCCAAAGCGCTCACCGTAGCGGCGGTGGTGCCGATACTGCCCGAGAGCGACAATGTCGGGAAAAAGTCCGCCTGTGCGGCTCTTACTTTATATAAAGCCGCGATGACAGAGGCACGCGCCGCTTGCACATCGGGTCGCAAAGAGATGACATCGGCAGGAATGGCCACCGCCAAATTGTCCGGTGCCTGAGGAATGCCTTTGGCTGGCAACCCCTTAATGGTTGCTAAAGGCAATACTGTCAAACGTGATAACGCCGTTTGGTAAACATGAATAGAATGGCGTGCCGTGTCAATTTGCGCCTTCATGCTTTCATAAGAAGCACTTGCTTGCTCGGCATCAATGGCAGAAACAAGCCCTGCTTGATGGCGCCATTGGGCTAAGTTTCGTCCTTCTTCATAAGAAAGAACGTTTTTCTCCAAAATAGCCAATTGTTCATTGGCCTGACACAAGGCAATGTACGTTTTAACCACTTCACTCGCCACGGCGCTTTGCGTATCTTCTAAAGTCAGTGCTTGTGCTTGAGTGGTTGCGCTGGCAGCGCCTTGTGTCGCGATGTCTCGACCGCCAAAGCTAAAGCTCCAGCTCGATGCAGCTTCGGCAGAATAACCTTGCGTCCAATCATGGTTTTTCCATTGATCGGTAGCGTCTGCCCCAATATCAAAAGACGGCCAAAGACTTGAATTGGCTTTTGTTAAAGAAGCTGGCTTGGGCTTGGGCAATATCGGTGTTATTGAGCAAAGTTTTTTCAACAAGAAAACTCAACGTTTCGTTATTCCACCGGGCCCACCACTGTTCCGGTTTCTCTCTTACGATCAACGCCGCCTCTTTCCCTTCCCCGCTTGTCCATTGGGTTGGAATTAAGTCTTGATGCTTTCTCTCCAATGTCTCGGGCATCTCCACCGCACAGCCCGAGAGCATCAGAGTACAAATAAAGGCATATGAAAAAGCTTTCATGA
>USIM01000092.1 GCA_900554675.1 uncultured Sutterella sp. | reverse complement strand
TCTATCCCATAAACGTCCGTTAAAGCAATCCCCAAGTCGCCACGATACTCCTTAGCCCACATTTCAAATGCGTAAGTTTGGGAGTCACGCAAGCGAGGCCCCAACGCTTGGCATGCTTGGAGGTATTCATGAGCCATAGTGCCAATGGGCAAAAGCCCCAATTCTTTGGCATACATCACGTTACTCGTGCCCGCAAATTGAACGGGCAAGTCACGTTTGAGCGTTTCCAATACTTCCTTTTGCCACTCACGGGAAAAACGGCGACGCGTACCGAAGTCTGACAAGGAAATAAGATCCGTGTCAGGCTCATTTTTAATCATCTCAATCTTTGCTTGAAGACGACGGCGACCTTCTGCTTTATCAATGCCCGCTGCCACATGACGGAAATAGGTTTCGTTGACGATGGCTAGGACCGGAATCTCAAACAAAATCGTATGAAGCCAAGGCCCCTTGATATGGATATTGAGTTCGCCATTTTCTGAGAAAACCTTGATGTATTTTCGCTTTAATTGGAAAAGACTCAAGAAATCGACAAAATCATGCTTAATGAAACGCAAGTTCCCTAAATAATCCAACTCGTCGTCAGTGAAGCGTAAGGTGCAGAGATGATCAATTTGTGCGTTGATCTCATCCATGTAAGTAGTTAAATCGACACCCGCATTGCGGCAGCGGAAGTGATACTCGACATCAGCACCCGGAAACTGGTGCAGTACGCACTGCATCATCGTAAACTTATACAGGTCGGTGTCCAATAATGACTCAATGATCACGGCACTATGTCCTTTCAGATATGCTCTATCCCTCGAAGTCTAAGAAATTTGGAGTACAATGACAAACTTTCTTAAATAGTTTCTTGTATTTTTCTATTAATGGAGTGACATCATGGCACACGTTGTCTGTGAATCCTGCATCAATTGCACCGATACGGCTTGTGTAGCGGTTTGTCCTGTCGACTGCTTCCGCGTCGGTCCCAACTTCTTGGTGATTGACCCCGATGAGTGTATCGATTGTGCCGTTTGCGTCCCCGAATGCCCCGAAGAAGCCATCTATCACGAAGATGATGTGCCTGCCGGTCAAGAAGAATTTATCGCTTTAAATGCCGAACTCTGCCAAAAGTGGCCTTCGATTACCCGCCAACGTCCTCGTCCTGCCGACGCTGACAAGTGGCACGGTGTTCCGAATAAGCGTCAACACTTAAAAACCGAATAAGACAAACGTTTACGTTTTCTTTGCTAATTGCCCTTTAGACATACACTAAAGGGCATTATTTTTAGTTATTCCTTTTGTTAGAATCAAGCGTGTTTTAGTGAGGATTATTGCCATGAGTTTTCGTCCCGTTTCTGTTTTATCGGTTGAAAAGCACAACGATCGTCTTTTGTACTTAACGCTTGAGAAGCCCGCCAACATTTCTTTTGAATCCGGTCAATTTATCCGAATCGGTCTGGCACTCAAAGATAATCCCCAAACGGAAGAAGATTTTTTAGTTCGTCCCTACTCGATTGCAAGCCGCAAGGAAAGCCCTAAGCTTGAGTTTTACATTGCTCGCGTTATTAATGGAGAGCTCTCCGGTCGACTTTTTGACCTCAAAGAAGGAGACACCGTTTGGGTCGACGAACAAGCCTATGGCTTCATGCTTCCAGAACGCTTAAAAGCCGGCGGTCACCTCATTTGTTTTGGTACAGGCACGGGAATCTCGGGCTTCCTATCGGTCATTCGTGCTAACGCTTGGAAGCGCTTTGATCGTGTCACCGTCATTCATTGTGCACGCACGGCCGATGATCTCACGGTGACAGATAAATTTATGGAAGCGGCCAAGCGTCAAGATCAATTGGATCACTTCCGATTCATCCGTGTAACGACACAAGAGACAAATACCGATAAAATGGGAGAAGTTAACGAACGAATTCCCACTGCTATTGAAAAAGGCACATTAGAAGCTTTGGGGGTTGCCCTCAATCCCGATGAAGCTCGCGTCATGCTTTGCGGTAATCCGCAATTTGTGACAACGATGAAAAAAGTTTTGAAGGATAAAGGCTTTACCTCGCGGTGAAACGCTCGGTACTTTGGTTTCAGAAAATTTTTGGTAAAACAACTCATGTCTTCTCTTATTGACAAAATTGATGATGTGCTTCCGCAAACGCAATGCAGTCAATGCGGTTATGCCGGTTGCCGTGCTTACGCATGGGCAATTGTCATGGACGAAGCTCCGATTAATCGTTGCGCTCCCGGTGGTAAAAAAGGAATCGAAGCTTTGGCTCAAGTCACAGGGCGCTATGTCGTTGAACTCGATCCCGAATACGGTCATGAAGTGCCCCTTGAAGTCTCTCACATTAAGCCGGAGCTCTGTATCGGGTGTAGAAAGTGTGTTGCGGTTTGCCCGACGAACGCCATTGTTGGCGCGCCCAAGCGCATGCACGCGGTGATCAACGATTGGTGTACAGGGTGCGCATTGTGTGTTGTGCCCTGCCCCGTTGACTGCATTGAAATGGTGCCCGCCTCCTTTGAGTGGACAACGGAGCGAGCCCACGCAGCACGCGATCGTTATAAAGCCAAGCAACAACGTGAAAAGCTTAAGCGTGAAGCGCACGATAAGCGCATGGCAGCCGAAACCACGCAGGAAAAGAAAAAAAATTTGATCGCAGACATCCTTAAACGCGCGCGAAACAAATGAATAAAGACAAACGCTACGAAATCATGAAGCGGCTCGCGGCTGAGCGCCCCGAGCCTAAAAGTGAGCTCAATTACACAACGCCTTATGAGTTGGTTGTTGCCGTAGCGTTATCGGCGCAAGCCACGGATAAAAGCGTAAATCTTGCAACCGAAAAACTTTTCCCTGTCGCCAATACCCCAAAAGCCATGGTGGCACTCGGTGTCGATGGTTTAATCCCTTACATCAAAACCATTGGCCTTTATCGCAACAAGGCGAAAAATGTCATTGCCTTGAGTCAAAAGTTGTTGGATGACTTCGCCGGTGAAGTCCCCTGCGATCGTGAGGGTTTGGAGAGTTTACCGGGTGTGGGCCGAAAGACCGCCAACGTGGTTTTAAATGTGGCCTTCGAGCTTCCTACGATTGCCGTGGATACCCATATCTTCCGAGTCAGTAACCGCACGGGGTTTGCCCCCGGTAAGACCCCGGAAGAGGTCGAGAAAAAGCTCTTAAAGTTTATGCCCAAAGACTTTATTAAGGACTCACACCACTGGTTGCTTTTACACGGGCGTTACTGCTGCAAAGCAATTAACCCTGATTGTCCGCACTGCCCGATTTCGGATTTGTGTGAGTTTAAGAAAAAAACTCAATGATCAAAAAAACTGCATGACCCCAAAAGGCATGCAGTTTTTTCATATTAGAGTCGGATTAAAGCCAGTCGAACGACCAGTCAACCGTGACGACACCAGCTTCTAAGTCCACTTCGTCAACATAGGCTTCCACGAAGGGAATAAGAATGGAGGCTCCGTCACCTTCAGGCTTAACAACCAAAAGATCATGCGCTCCGTTATCGGTCACCGTTTCCACGACACCTAACGTCTCACCCTTGAGATTCACCACCTTCATGCCCAGAATGTCATGATCATAGAAGTCCCCTTCTTCCAATTCCGGCAAATCGTTACGGTCAATCAAAAGACTGCCCTTTAATGCCATGGCATCTTCGCGCGTGGCAATTTCATTGATACGAACAACCAGATCTTTACCGTGTTCTTTCATTTCGGCCACGGTCAAAAGACGAGGTTCAACACCGGCTACTCGCGGGTACGGTAAAAACCACCAATTGGTCGTTTCAAACAAAAAGTCACCGTCACGCTTACCCGGAACAACACGCACCCAACCGCGGACACCATAGGCACCGGCCGTACGACCGACTTCAATTAAATCCATTTCTTTTGACATAACGACTCTTAAAACTTAAGGATACAAAAAAAGGACAATTTCCTTGATTCTAAACCACTTTACATCGTAGATACTGCAGTGAAAGGTCGGGGTTTGAGTCCAAACGGTAGACACAATTTCCGATTGTTTAGTAACTCAAACGAGTACTCTCAACTGTCAATGTAAAGCGTGAACCTGAAAAATTGTCCTTTTCGAGCAAACGCTAGGTTTGCAGATAATTAGGCAGCAGCCTTCTTAGCTTGCTTAACCAAACGAGCAACCGTGTCGCTCATTTGTGCGCCAACGCCGATCCAGTGCGTGAGACGATCCTCAGCCATGTGGAACTTAACAGCTTGGCCAGAAGCCATCGGGTTGTAGTAGCCCAAACGTTCGATAAAACGACCGTCACGGGGGTTACGAGAGTCCGTAACAACGATATTGTAGAAAGGACGCTTCTTGGAGCCGCCGCGAGCCAGACGGATAACAACCATGCTAATTACCTCTTAACTTTTTGCTTAGAGCTTTAAGTGAAAACCGGCCGAACCGCCTGATTCCATTGGGGACGGCCGAAGAAAAATCGGGTTCCTGCCCCGTCCGCGGAAAAATCGCGGACGGTCAAGAATTTTTGATTTTATGCGAAAAGG